>JANLVW010000461.1:0-1348 GCA_031364205.1 Ferruginibacter sp. | reverse complement strand
AGCTAAACGCAGAGGGGATTTTTTGTCTCAATTACTTTTAATTTTTAATTTGACAATAAGTTTAAAAATGATGTCATTTAAATGTTTAAATAAAAATAAAAAATGCAGCAACAACATAGTTTTGGTTTTGAAATATTTGATGATATAAGCGAGCTTAACAAAGAAGATACAGCCTTACTGGAAGAAGCCAGAAAAACAACACAAAAAGCCTATGCTCCTTACAGTAATTTTTTAGTTGGTGCAGCAGCACTTTTTAATAATGGAGAAAAAGTTTACGGTACCAACCAGGAGAACGCATCTTACCCTGTAGGAATTTGTGCAGAGCGAGTACTGCTAGCATCTGCAAGTATGATACAAACCGATGTACCCATTAAAACCATGGCAATAAGTTATAATAATCTTTCTAGAACAGGAAATAGCAATATCCCGATTTCGCCATGTGGCATTTGCAGGCAAAGTCTTGCAGAATATGAAGCACGCACAAATCAGCCAATGCGATTAATATTATCAGGTATGGAGGGGAAAGTTATTGTTATTGAAAGTGCCTCTCAACTTTTACCTTTTTCTTTTGGCAGCGAGAGTATGAAATAACCTTTTTTACGGTTGCAATTATCCAATTTTATTACCATTATCAGTTTGTCTTTCCGGTTGTAATAAAATAACATCTTTGTTCTTATTGTAAACACCGAGTACCAGGCATTCACTTATAAAATCTGCTATTTGTTTTGACGGGAAATTAATTACAGCAATAATTTGTTTGCCAATCAATTCATTTATTTCATACAGAGTTGTTATTTGTGCAGATGAATTTTTTATACCTTCTTTTCCAAAATCTATTTTCAGTTTATAGGCGGGCTTTTTTGCTTTTACAAAAAGCTGGGCTTCAAGTATTGTACCCGTGCGCATATCCAGCTTTTCAAAATCTTCCCAAGAAATCATATTTTGGTGGTTTTTACAACAGCGTCTAAATTTATATTTCCAAATACATGTGGAAAAAATTCATTAACAGAGGATGCCAATTCATATTTTAATTCAGCCTCTAATTTTGTTTCATCAATATACATTAATAAAAGATCTGCCTTGCCTTCATAATATCTTTCTAAAACGCCGGTTACCTGAGCTTCTGTACTATTGTGTATAAACCCTTCAGTATGCAAAGAAGGTTCATCAAAAAAACCTTTTTCCTGAGCTGATTTCCACTGCTGTTTGGTCGTTATATGGTAGATCATAATTCCAACATTTCTATAAGAGAATTTATCTCTTTTATTTTTAGATATTGGGACTCGTTTTCAAAACACTTTTTCAATTCTGATAACAATAAAACCATGATTGATTTATTATCAAATGG
>JANLVW010000215.1:0-22233 GCA_031364205.1 Ferruginibacter sp. | reverse complement strand
ACTTTAAAAAGAAAGAAAAACAGATTGAACTGATTATACAAAACTCCTTACACATTTCAGGGTCGGTAGAAGGAATTGCCGGACAGGAATTGAATATGCAATTGGTAGATAATGATGAATAAAAGTATGACTGGTTATAATAAATAAAAGTATGCCTCAAGATACACTGTGGTTAAATGACAAAGGTGCTAATTTCATAATTTACGACCACGACCAAATGACAGATGCGGCTTTAATAGAGCAAATAGTTAACTCAACGTCAACAGATTCTGCTACTGAATATACATTTTCGCAACACAACAACTCACACAGCGATTCTTTGCTGCAAACGCTTATAAGTTTTGAGAGGTTTCACAAAGAGAATAAATTTTTAGAAGAAAAAGTTTATTACGACAACTTGGGAAATAAGTTAGAATTTGTAATCATACTTATTTTTATTGCTTTTATTTTTTATGCTTTTTACAGAAAAAACAAAAAGAAAAATAATCCATATGCAGAAGATGACAAATGAATGGATTGAAATAGGCACACGCAGAAAAAATTATTTTGAAGAGGAAGAATATGAGCAGCCAATTAAAAAGCCAAGTAATAATTTTCTTGTTTACAGGGGAAAAGATTTAAAATTTTCTTCGGAAGAAATAGCGATAATCCTACACAAACGGTTCCCCTATTTTAATAAATTATCCAAGGTAGAAAGAATTCGTTTTTTACAGAGGCATAATAAATTTATATATCAAAAGTTTTTTAGAATTCATGATGAAAGTGGATTTAAAGAAATGCCTGTTTTGCTTTCTGCAACTGCCATTTAGCTTAGTTTTGGTTTAGAAGAATACATTTTATCATACTATAAAAGCATCAATGTTTTTCCAGAGGAGTTTTTGAGTATTGAGCCACACATCAGGTTTTTAGAAGGAAATGTATCAGGCAATTCCATAAATATTTCGTGGAAACATTATTTACAGGGTTATGAAAATATTGAAAAAGGACAAAACGTAGGACTGCACGAAATGGCACATGCATATTATTGCCAAAACATGGTATGCAAAGATGAGAGAGACATGGCATTTGTAAAAACTTATAGCAATTTTGATATGCAGAGTAATACTGTTTTTAAAAACGAGCTTCTTTCAACACAAAGATTATATTCTGATTATGGCTTAAAAAATTTGCAGGAATTTTGGGCAGAAAGTGTAGAAATATTTTTTGAAAGACCTTTGGCTATGAAGGAGCAATATCCGGATTTATTTACAACGATGAGTTTACTGCCTAACCAACAACCTGTTTAATGAGCTGTTATAACCCACGATAAATTATTCCCACCCAAAAAAATATTTTTCAGGTTAAGCAAAATATTTTTTTCTTTTTTAAAAAGACACTCAGCCTCATAGCCAGCATCTGTTTTATTTATTGCAGAGATGTTCATGTCTTCAATAAAATCAACCTGCCCGCTGCCATACCATTTAAACATGGCTTCTTTTATACTCCATGCCATTGTGAGCATTTTTATTGTATTGCCATGTGTTCTACTCAGCATATTTTTTTCTTTTTCAGATAAAAACTTATGCTGAATTTTTTCAATTTTTGCATGTGGAATTTCAATATCAACTCCTACCCTGTTTTGTGTACTTACAATAGCAGCAGCATAATTACCACAGTGCGAAATAGAAAAATGAAATGCATCATCTTCAAGAAAAGGTTTTCGGGTATCTGCGATTATGATGAGCAATAGGGGAAATTCAGGAAATAATTCCCGCAATAAATAACGACCTGCAAGATGCTGAAGCTTTTTGTGAGGATGTGTAATATTTCGTTGCAGGGGCACATGCGCAAGAAAAAAATTCTCTTCTTCAGTAATATGCCAAACGCCTATTTTTGTAGCAGAATCAATTTGTTGCTCGTAAATGAGTGGCATATTGCAAATGTAGGAAAATTGAAGCCCTCCTAATCCTTTGAAAGAGGACTTTATAATCTGATTATTACAGGGGTTTTATTATTTAGCATTTAAGCTTAAACTTTACGCTTTGATTAAAGATGAAAAAAGGTATGACGTACAAGTGAGTGACACAACAATGATGACCAAAGTTGCTTTTTTGTTCATCCAAAAATAAATTACATGTACAAAGCACATAAAAAATAAAATATGATCTTAAGCGATACCAGAATTTTAGAAGAAATGGAAAAAGGAACCATTAAAGTTGTTCCTTATGACAGAGCTGACCTTGGCAGTAACAGCTACGATGTGCACCTCGGCAAAAACCTGGCTACTTACGAACATGCAGAACTTGATGCAAAAAAACACAACCGCATTAAACATTTTGAAATTCCTGAAGAAGGTATTTTATTATTGCCACACATGTTTTACCTCGGCGTTACGCAGGAGTATACAGAAACCCAAGCGCACGTTCCTTTTTTAGAAGGCAAATCATCTACAGGTCGCTTGGGTATAGATATACATGCGACTGCCGGTAAAGGTGATGTTGGCTTTTGCGGCCACTGGACATTGGAGATTTCTGTAAAACAGCCGGTAAGAGTGTACAGAGGAATGCCGATTGGACAGCTTATTTATTTTCCGGTAGATGGAGAAATTGAAGTAAAATATAACCAAAAGAAAAATGCAAAATACAGCGGACAACCTGATGTGCCGGTCGAAAGCATGATGTGGAAGAACGCATTTTAAAGATTAATTTTTTGTAATTACTTGTGATTTATATAACAGAATATTAAGATTCCGGAACGTATGTAAGTCTAGCAAAAGTTCTCTAAACATTAATGGAAAACCCTGCAAACAGACAATGGCTTTTGCACGCCGGAACCAAAGGCGGAAGAACTGCTTGGTTACTTACAAAAGGATGTGATACAACAACGAAAAAAATATAAGAATAGAATTAGTTTATTTTTTTAATACTCTTAAAGTAGAAGAAAACGGCATGTTGCAGGGTTGGATGAACAGCTTTGAACATAATATTTAATCTAACAGTAGTTAAGAAAATAATTAGGTGAAGTTTTAAATTAATCTTTCTAAAATAGGTTTAATTCATTCTCCATATTTCGAAATTAAGTGCCGTTGCAAAAGCCACCCAACATAGATATGGCGCCAGCAACCATGCGGCAGTTTGTGAAACTTTTCTAAAAGAAAAGATTGTACTTGCAATCATTATAAAAAGTATAATAATATCTACCAAAGCAAGACCAGGCCTTTTATAAAAAAAGAAAAGGAACGACCATAAAAAATTGAGGGCAAGTTGTATCCAATAATAAGTATAGCCGGTATATCTTTTTTCCAGCTTTGCGTGGCTGTTCCAAATAATGTAAAATGATAAGCCCATCAAAATATAAAGTATCGTCCAAACGGGTGCAAATAACCAGCTAGGCGGATTAAAAGAAGGTTTATTTAATGTTTTAAACCAGTCGTTTACCGAAGATGATGTAAAGTATCCGGAAACAGATCCTACCGCTAATGGAATAAGAATAGAAATAATTAATTTGTAAATTGATTTCATGTTTGAGATTAAAATTTTATAGAAAAACTATTTCCACTCCTAAATGATGCCAAATTTTTTATAGTATGCAATAATAAAGCCCGTCACTTCATCATAACTCAGTATTCCATTTGGTTGCTGGTTGCTTATTAAAAACAAACCGTATGCTGATCGAAAAATTGGCTCAACAAAACTTGTGTGAGCCTGGTTAAATTTTCTACGCTCTTTATAATCATCCAGCACAGCAGACAGCAAAAGCCTGCGGTAATAAAATGCTGAAGAGCTGTCTGCGAAGTAAAGTGTTCTGTTGGCATAAGTAAACAAATCTGTATAAACTGAATATTGAAAAACAGTATCTGCTGACGATGCAGCAGCCAGATAACCGACAAAATTTGCTTCCATTTCTTTTGCATAACCAAGCTGGTGTGCAACTTCGTGACATACAGTAAAAGGCTGTGTAAATTTTGGAACTGTTGTATTAACCTGAGCTTCTCCTGTTGCAGGGTTATAATATCCTAAAAAGCCGGTATAATTCCCTAACCAGCTCCACGTAGACTGTTTTATAGAACGGGAATGATATTGAAGAAACGGAAACTTATTTGCAACATTTTTGTACGCATCTTCCGTCATTACAAAAAGTTTTTGAGTATTTGGATAAGCAGTTTTATTTTTTACAAGAGTCTGTTTTGATTCATTAATTTTTTTTACCAGCAAACTATTAATTGTTTTAAGTTCATCTAAAGCATATTCTTTTAATTGTAGATCAAGTTGCTTTGCAATTCCCTGTCTGTTATAATTTATTCCCCAAAAGACATTAAAAAAAATATAAAATATAGTCGTAAAGAATAAAAACGAATACATGGATTGGATTGCTGTTTCTTTAGTTAATACCCTTCTCTTTTTAATTAATAAAAAAACAAAAAAAAGATATAGTTGTTTTGCAAGAAATATTATAAGAACAAGCCACAATATATCTCCGACGCTAAAAGGTATCCATCCTAAAAGTATTCTGAATTTGACGGCTATATACGGGTAAATGTTTGTGGAATAATTATTTTCAACCCTTTCTGCATTAGTGCTGAAAAAATGAATAAAAAGGGAAATGAATAACAGAATTATTATAATTATTCCTTTTTTCTTAATTTTCATTTTTTGTTTATAATTTTAAAGCAGGGAAATAGGCAGTTTTAGGAACGAATAATCAATTTATGGTATAAATTTAAAATAAAATCCTTTACATTTGCACTCTTTTAAAAAGAATGCAATGGATAATATGCGCACGTTTGAGATTGCTTTTGTAGGCTTAAAACCCGGGGTTCATGAGTATGATTACGAATTAGATGCACAATTTTTTAAACAGAAAGCAGGGGAAAACAATGAGGGTATTGTTGCTAATGTTAAGCTTAGCTTAGATAAAAATATCGGTTTTATGTTATTAAAATTTATGGTTGGTGGAAACGCTGAAGTAAATTGTGACAGATGTGGAAACCCATTAAATGTAGATCTTTGGGATGAATTTAAAATGGTGGTTAAACTTACAGAAGATTCACAAAAAGCAAATGAAGAGGAAGACGATGCGGATATTTTTTACATCGCAAGATCCGAAAGTCATATTGAGATAAGTGATTGGTTATATGAATTTGTAATGCTGAGTATACCAATGCAGCATGTTTGTGGAAACGATAGCAATGGGCAATCTTCTTGTAACCAAGATGTATTAAAAAAACTGGAAGCAATGCAGGTGAAAACTGATGAACAACAAGGAAATTCAATTTGGAAAGGATTGGAGAAGTTTAAAAATAATTAGAATAAAACATTTTAATATCAAGTAAATATTATACCGACATTTTAATAAGATTACATTATATAATTACTAAAAAAACAAGTCATGCCAAATCCGAAAAGGCGCCACAGTCAGCAACGCAGTGCAAAAAGAAGAACGCACTACAAAGCTACAGAACCTACACTTAGCGTAGACAGCACTACAGGCGAAACTCATGTACGCCACCGTGCACACGCAAGCGAGGGTAAATTATATTACAAAGGTAAATTGGTGTCAGATAAAGCACCATTAAGAGCTGTATAATTTTAATAAAAAATCTTTAATTCCAGATTCGGCTTGCTTAACTTCAGGTTCGACTTTGGAATTTTTAATTTTTAAACTTTCTTAGAAATGATCAAAATAGGGCTCGATATGATGGGTGGCGACTTTGCCCCTCTTGAAGCAGTTAAAGGAGCGGCAGCATTTTTTGCAGATAACTCCCATCCTGTGCAATTAATACTTATTGGTAAAGAAGAAGAAATTAAAAACGTGATAAGTTCACACCTTTTACCGGAGAATTTGTATACAATTATACATGCATCACAGGTAATTGAAATGCATGAGCACCCAACAAAAGCTTTAAAAGAAAAACCACAAAGCTCAATTGCAATTGGTTTTCAATTACTTGCCACCGGAAAAATAGATGCATTTATCAGTGCTGGTAATACCGGTGCTATGTTGGTAGGTGCACTTTTTACCCTTAAAACAATTGAAGGAATTTTAAGGCCAACTATCGGAGGTTATATTCCAAGAGAAAATGGATCGCTTGGTCTGTTGGTAGATGTAGGCCTAAGTGCTGATTGCAAGCCCGAGAACCTAAACCAATTTGCAGTATTGGGGACCCTGTTTGCAGAACATATTTTAAAAATAGAAAACCCAAAAACAGGTTTGATAAATCTGGGAGAAGAAGAAGGTAAGGGAAATATTCTTGCCAAGGCAACTTATGTCCTTTTGAAAGAAAATAAACAAATAAACTTTATTGGAAATATAGAAGGGAGAGATATTTTACTAGACAAGGCTGACGTAATGATATGTGAAGGCTTTACCGGTAATGTCGTATTAAAACTTGCAGAAAGTGTATATAATCTTGTAAAACGTCGAAATATAAATGATGAACATTTTGAACGTTTTAATTTTGAAACTTACGGTGGCATACCGGTATTAGGAGTAGATAAACCGGTTATTATAGGGCACGGCATAAGCAGCAGTATCGCTTTTAAAAATATGATTAAAATTGCAGTTAGAATGGTAGAAATAGATTTTATAGGCAAAATAAAAAACAGTTTTATTAATGAATAGCAATTCATTAGTTAAGCAATAAAAAATGCCGAGAATATAGACGTTTTTTATATTAATTACTTTACCAAATATTTTCGCTGCATAGAATATAAAATTATAAATACTACAGGAATTAAAAACATTAAATAACTGGTAGCTCCTGTAAACTGCGCCATACCTAACAACGCAAAGCTTCCTATAATTGGCAAAACCTGCCCTGAAACATATATCCAAAATCCGTCTTTCTTTAGTTTGCGCATCATGAAGGCACCAATAAAACACAATATAATTCCCAATATTCCGATACTTATTAATGGAACCATGTTACTTTGAGTTAGTTCAATCACTTTCCTCGAAGTCTCCATATCTGCAATTTGCTTGGGCGTTAAATCAGTACCTACTTCCGAAGCTTTATTCATCATATTAAGCGAAAATTTCATTAACCATGGCGTTGCCAAAGAAAATATCAGTCCAAATGCACAACCAATAAATGTTAGAATGGTTAAAACATTTAGGCCACGAGGCAATGGCTGGGTTTGAAATTCAGTTAAGTTTTCTGAGTCTGTTGTAAAATTTGTATCTGTCATAGTTAAGTAGTTTAGATATACAAATTAACGAACTGTCAAAACATAACAAAACCTGAGTTAATAAAAATGATAAATGGTAGTATCTTTATACGCCTATGAAGCCTTTCATGTCCCACACTATTTTTAACGACCATTTTTTAATATCCGCACAACGAACTGTTTTTTGGGAGGAAGAAAAAACGCTTATTTTATCAGATCTTCATCTTGGTAAAAGTGGCCATTTTCGTAAAAGTGGTATTGCTATTCCACAAAATTTGTACAAAGAAGATTTGTTTCGTTTGCTAAATGAAATTCATCTTTTTAGTGCTAAAAAATTAATTATTGTCGGTGATCTTTTTCACAGCAGTATGAACAAAGAGCACGAACTTTTTTTAAGATGGAGAAAAGATATAAGCACTGTGGATATACATTTAATTAAAGGCAACCATGATATTTTAAAAAATGAATGGTACAAAAATGCAGAAATACAAGTACATAAAAAACATTTAGCATTACGAAATTTTTCTTTTACGCATGATAAAAATGAGTGCCAGATAAACGAAAATGGTTATTGTTTTAGTGGGCATATTCATCCTGCAGTTTTCATGCGGGGAATTGCCAAACAATCAATTATTTTACCCTGCTTTTATTTTGCTAAAAATTATGCAGTACTACCGGCTTTTGGAAAATTTACCGGAACCTTTGCTGTTAATCCAAGTTTGGGTGAAGCTGTATTTGCATTGGTAGAAAATAAAGTTATGAAGCTTCAGTAAATTTATTTTTAAGATCTTTCCTTCTACTTGTTTCTTTTTTTATAAGCGCAAGTTCTCTACCCATTTGGCCTGATACAGAACTGTTTTCCTGCGCACGCCTCATCAAATAAGGAACTACGTCTTCTATAGGCCCGAAAGGCAAATATTTACTTACACTGCAACCACTTTTTGCAAGGTTAAAAGTAATATTATCACTCATTCCATACAATTGTGAAAAATGAATATGTTGGTGATTGTGAGGAAGGTTTTGTTTATCCAGTAATTGCGTAGCAAAAAGATTACTTTGTTCGTTGTGAGAAGCTACAATCACTGCAATTATATTTATATTTTCTATACAAAATTTTACTGCATCATCAAAATCTCTGTCCGTACTTTCTTTGTTTGGCTGTATAGGTGATGCATATTTTTTTTCAATTGCTCTTTTTCTTTCTTTTTCCATGTAAGCACCTCTGACAAGCTTTGCACCAAGTAGAAATAATTTTTCCTGTGCAGCATCACAACTATCCTTTAAAAACTGCAATCTATCGTGCCGGTATAATTGCATTGTGTTGTAAACTACCGCTTTCGTTTTATTAAATTCAACCATCATTAAAATAGTCAACGCATCTACCGGGTCCTGTACCCAGGTCTCTTCCGCATCAACCAAAACACCAATATTGTTATCAAAACCAGCTTTACATATTTTTGTAATTCTTGTAATAACTCTTTTCCATTCTGATCTTTCATCAGCTGTAAGCGCATCCAATACTGCATTGTAGCGTTTCATAAGTGTTCCATTAATAGCACCCATGCCTTCATCAATTGTTTCCAGCAAACCAAAACGCACAAGCCCAGTAACTTTAATACTCATAAAAGGGATATTCTTTTGCGTTGCAGCGTAATTAATCACTTTTATAAATTCATCAGTTGCTTGGTCGTATCCAATTTCACCTTCGTTTCCGCCTTCCACACCATAATCCAGAATAACCTCCACATTATACTCTCCAAGTTTTTGTGCAACCACAGCAGTTTCAGGTAGTGTTTCGCCACCAACAAATTGGGTAAATATTGTATTGCGCAATATTTGTTTTGTGAAAGGAATTTGCAGTTTTATTACAGAAGGCATCAATGCTAATCCCATTTTTACCAACCAAGGTTTGCCCATTGTTGCAAATAAAAAATCTGCTTTTTTTAGTTCACTATCTGTTTTGTAAGCAAAGGCATATTCCGTATTGTCAAATGATATCATATCAAAAATTGTATACAAATTTAAGAAGTTTTGTCTGCGGTTGTAAAAAGATAACACAATAAAAAAGTCATTTTATTTTTTCATTATCTTTTCATAACAATTCATGTTTAAATAATACAGCGAGCGTATTTGTGATTTTATAATGAGGTTCATAATAAAAGCAAGTACATGCTATTGCAATTTTCAAACAAGGTTTCACACTACAATTAATTTTATTTTTTGCTTTTCGTAATGAAGATGGCTGTTTACATTTTTTTAAAAAGTAAGTAGAGCTTACTTTGTATAAAATTCCAAAGGTTTTATGTGTGAAATTTCAATTGTATTCCCGCATCAGTTGTTTAAAAAAAACGCAGCCCTTTCAAAAGAACGGAAAGTTTTTTTAGTAGAGGAGTTTTTATATTTTAAACACTTTAATTTCCACAAACAAAAACTTGTGTTGCACCGGGCATCAATGAAATGTTATGCAGCTTTATTACAATCTGAAGGCTATGAAATTGAATATATAGAAACTACAGATGAAAGAAATGATATCAGAAAATTAATTTCATTTTTAAAAAAAGAGAAAGCAAAAATAATTCATTTTACAGAGGTTGTTGATTATTGGTTAAACAAAAGAATTACTGATTCCTGCAACACAAATAAAATTGAAATAGAGCAATACACAACGCCGGCTTTTCTCAATACTGCACAAGAGGGTGACGATTATTTTAACGGGAGAAAAAGATATTTTCAAACAGAATTTTACATAGCTCAACGCAAAAAAAGAAATATTTTATTACAGCCAAATGGGGACCCAATTGGTGGGCAATGGAGTTATGATGCAGACAACAGAAAAAAATATCCTGCAAAGCAAATTCCACCACAAATTAATCTTACAAAAACAAATGAATTTGTAAAGGAGGCAAAACAATATATTAATAAAAATTTTACGAAAAATTACGGCGAAATAAATACTTTTATTTATCCTGTAAATTTTGATGAATCAGAAAAATGGCTGAATGATTTTTTAACGACCAGGTTCGAAAAATTTGGAGAATTTGAAGATGCAATTGTCGCCAATGAAAACTTTCTTCATCATTCTCTTTTAAGCCCTTTAATTAATACCGGTTTATTAACTCCGCAACATGTTGTTGATGCTGCTTTAAAATATGCTGAAAAACATAATACCGCTCTTAATTCCACAGAAGGATTTATTAGACAAATTGTGGGTTGGCGTGAGTTTATAAGGATTGTGTATGCTAGAGAAGGCGTAAAACAGCGCACAACAAATTACTGGAAATTTTACAGAAAAATGCCAAAATCTTTTTGGAATGGAACCACAGGAATTGAACCCATTGACAATGTTATAAAAAAGGCGTTAGAAACCGGCTACCTTCACCACATTGAAAGACTCATGGTGCTGGGTAATTTTATGCTGCTTTGCGAGTTTGACCCTGACGAAGTTTACAAATGGTATATGGAAATGTTTGTTGACAGTTATGACTGGGTGATGGTACCAAATGTTTACGGTATGGTGCAGTTTGCAGATGGTGGTTTAATGACAACCAAGCCATACATAAGCGGCAGTAATTATGTGCTAAAAATGAGCGATTTTAAAAAAGGTTCATGGTGCGAAATTTGGGATGGTCTATTTTGGCGATTTATGGATGTCCACAGAAGTTTTTTTAAAAAAAATCCAAGGCTGGGAATGCTTGTAAATACCTTTGATAAAATGGCTCCTGAAAGAAGAAATAATCACAATGAAGTGGCCGAAAAATTTCTTGCAGACCTTGACACTCAAAAATAAAAAGAATTATAAATAAGAAAACTGTGAGCAAACAAATTAAAAAAGAAAATCTTCCTCAAAAAATTTGCATTGTTTGCAAAAGACCATTTTCATGGAGAAAAAAATGGGAGAAAGTTTGGGATGAAGTTAAATATTGCAGTGATAAATGTAGAGGGATGAAATAATTGGTTGTTGATAGGTGATAGTCGATGTATTAAAGTTGATGGGTGATAGGTGGTGGTTGAAGATTGAGATATTGATTACAATTCTTTAACTGGATAATGGTTCTAGATTTAAAATTGGACCACCACTTACTTTCAACTCCGTACTTTTGCCAAAAATTAAGTACGATGGAAAAGAAAGCGGGTGAATCTTTGGTGGTTATGACGGAATTGGTTTTACCCAATGACACAAACAATTTTGGCAATTTAATGGGTGGAAGATTAATGTACTGGATGGATATTGCTGCTGCGCTTGCTGCAATGAAACATTGTGCAGCACCCGTTGTTACTGCATCTGTAGATAATATTTCCTTTCAAACACCAATAAAAATCGGCAACGTTGTACATATTGAAGCAAAAGTAACAAGAGCTTTTAACAGCAGTATGGAAGTACATATGAATGTATGGGGAGAAGATGCTATACAACAATACAGATACAAAAGCAATGAAGCTTATTATACTTTCGTGGCCCTGGACCCTAATGGCAAGCCAAGAAAAATAAATCCCCTTACTCCGGAAACAGAAGATGAAATAAAATTGTACGAAGGTGCTCTTAGAAGAAGACAGATAAGATTAATCCTTGGAGGCAAAATGAAACCTGAAGATGCAGAAGAATTAAGAGCGCTATTTATAAAATAATTTTTATTTAATATTCTATCAAATAAATCATTTGCTTTGTTTGATAGTATCCATTGTTTCATGCATAATTTCTTTACAGGGCAGAGATAAATTAATTTACTATAAAACTTTAAGTTGAACACTTTAAACAATATTTTGTCTTTTTACAACCTTACTTTTTTATTTAATGCCTTAGAAAATCCATCCATAACAACGAAGATTACCGCAGATTCGCAATTTTTTATTATATCTACAGCTCTTGTTTCACCCAACACAAACTCTTTTGCAGTATTTTAAAGGAGGTTATTATTCAATTTCGTTCACTGCATCAAATATTTTTCCGGTATCTGATGGATCTAGACCTTGGCTCACACATTTACCATTCTCGATTTGAGTTTTTTCTAATTTTTATTAAATTCTCTTGCCATTTTGAAAAGCAGGGTAAGCAAAATGTTATTCATTGGTTTTTAACAGTTACATATTTTATTTTATTAAATGGCTATAATAAAAAATATGGCAGGCCGAATCGGTTCTTTTTAACTAAGGCTTACTCACAAAAAATATTTACTAATGTAATAAAATCTTATAGTAGGTCTAGAGAATTATTAAAAAATAACGCACTCTTTTTAGCTAAATCTTTTAGTTGTCCAGCCCCTTTAATCTTAAGTTTATGAAAAATATTAATGCCAGGATAAGTTATAACACTAACAGTTTTATATATTCTTTTTCTGAAAAAAGATCCATTTAGTAAAATATTTAATCACACTTCCCCTAATTTGGGATACTTAAATCAAAATGAATTTTCAAGTCAAAATCAAATAAAAACAGTTTAAAGTGCATAATTATTGACTAAGAAAAATCATAAAAAGTAAGGAAATAAACTATCGGTAAATTAAAATAATAACATTATTTTTACTTACTTAATTTTCTTGGAAAAATATTGCCAAACTAAAATAATTACACATGAAAAAACTTTTTTTATTTTCGTTATTCTCCTTAAGTATTCTGAGTATTGCCTTAGCGCAGCAAGTACCACTTGATGCCAAGAAACAAAATTTGCGTGCTTACGCTTTAAAAGAACAACAGCAAAAAATGAATCAAAATTCGAAGAAGAAAGATTTATTTAAAGAATCCTCCAATTTAATAATTGTAGAATCAGATCAACCGCCGGCTATTGTTACACCACTCAAACAAAAGAAAAAAACAATTCTTTAAACTTTCATTAGAATTTCACTTTTTATACAGAAGTTCAATCATTTTTTTTATTCTAAACAAACAATTATGCAATCTAATATTACTTTTAAAAAAATTTGGAAAGGCGCAACAGTTCTAAGCTTTTCTTTGTTTTTACTTTTTGTTTTTTCTTTAAATGGTGCAAAAGCACAAACAACCCTTACAACTACTTATACGGTAAATAGGACAAATGGTTTAGTTACTTTTAATTTTACTAACAGCAATGCCTTTCCTGTAAGGATTACTAAAATAAGCAGTGATATCAATTTGCCTGCAGGTGGAAAAGCCGATGTATCCGCCTATTTTAATACAAGCGCTATTAGTGGTAATCCAGGTCCTATTAGTGCTGCAAATGGATGGGCGCAATTTCTTGGCAGTTTAGGTATTACTGCTACTGGTGATGGGAATCCACAGCCTTTCGGCACCGCTAATCTTACTGTTCCTGCTGGGTCAACCTATGGTATTGCTGTGAACGCTTTTGTAGCAGGTACAGGTGACATTTCAAATGCCGGCGCCCCTGCATTAGCTTACAGTAACATTACTACACCTGCTACAGTAACTGCAGGCGGCTGTACATTTACTACAGGTAGAAATATAGGCTGGGCTGGTGCAGGTGTTCCCAATGCACCTGTAACCAACGCAAGAGCTTTTGTTGGCAGTATTACTTTTGTAACAGATTCTGCTTGTTCCGGCACTCCTGCTCCAGGCAATACAATTTCATCCGCTTCATCTAGTTGTCCTGCAAATAATTTTATTCTTTCTGCACAAAACAATCCCGCGGTCACAGGATTAACCTATCAATGGCAGTCATCACCAGCAATGAGTGGTCCTTTTGTAAATATAGACGGTGCAACCGGTTCATTCTACACAGCAAATCTTACTGCAAATACTTATTATCTTGTTATAGTAACATGTGGCACTAGCAGCACACCATCTATTCCTGTTCTTGTGAGTCTTAGCGCAATTTGTTATTGTGCAGCAGGCTCCACAGATAATAATCCTGGAAATGAAAAAATTTCTAATGTTAGTTTTTCTAATGTCAATCAAAGTTCAACAAGTGGAAGTGGCTATGAAAGTTTTGTAAGCGATACCGCAAAAGTAATAGCAGGGGCGACTTATCCTCTTTCTATTACCTTGTCAAATGGGTTTACTACCGATCAAACTTTGGTTTGGATAGACTTTAACCAAAATGGCTCATTTACAGATCCTGGTGACCTAGTTTATACCTCAGCTATTGGCGGCCCATTTACGGGCAATATTATAATACCTGCTTCAGCAAAATTAGGCTTCACCCGTATGAGAGTTAGGCTTCATGATACCGGAGGTGCATCTCCTAATAGTTCACCATGCGGTAACTCAGATTTTGGCCAGGTAGAAGATTATACCGTTAATATTTTAGCTTGTGTACCTGTTACCATTACAGGCCCTATCGATGCTTCAACCGCCTGCGATGGAACTGCTACTTTTTCAGTAATCCCAAATGCCGATGGTTCATTTCCAACTTACCAATGGCAGTTTAGAACCTCTCCAACAGGAGCTTTTATGAACGTGCCCAACACCCCCCCTTACAGTGGAGCCAACACATCTACACTTACTATAAATCCTGCCAGTGTAGCAATGTCAGGGTATCAATACAGGGTATTATTTGCTGGAACCTGCAGTGCAACGGATTTCTCTACCACTGCAACTTTAACTATAAATCCGATTGTTGCAATTGTTTCTCCAGCAGCTACGGTGATTTGTAAGGGTGGTATTCAATCATTAAGTCTGTCTAATACTTTAGGTAATACTATTATTATTAATGAAGGATTCGATGGAGGTATACCACAAGATTGGGCTACTCAAAATATGAGTTTACCTATCGGTAGAACCAAATGGGCTCAAGGAAATCCAACATTTGCGGGTTTTACTTCGCACAGCGGTCCTCCCACTTCATTTCTTATGTCAGATTTTTTTGCAGCTAACCAAAATGGAGCTCCAAACACTATCAGCAATTGGTTGTTTACGCCCTCAATAAGTATTAAAAATGGTGATATTCTTTCATTCTGGACTCGTCAACCCGGTGGTACGGATTACCCTGACAGATTAGAAGTTAGATTGAGCACAAACGGGGTCAGCACAAACGTGGGGACTACAGCAACTACCGTAGGAGATTTTACAAATCTTTTATTATCAGTAAACCCTACTTTAGTAACAGGTGTATATCCAAAAGTATGGACAATGTATTCTGTAACTGTTTCAGGATTAGCTGCTCCTTCGACTGGACGAATTGCATTCAGGGTGTTTGATACAGATGATGGAACTGGTGCTAATGAAAATGTTGTGGGCCTTGATGATGTGGTTTACACTTCTACAGGTTCTTCTGCACAAGGTATTTATTCAACAAATGCTACTGGGCCAAATACTATTTTCTCAGATTCAGCTGCAACTGTAGCCTACACAGGTACCCCTACAAATACTGTTTATGTTAAACCTACGGCAACCACAACTTATACAGTTTATTATACAACACCGAGTGGATGCGTTTCAGATCCTACTTCAGTTACTGTAACGGTAAATTCTCCGCTTGCAGGTATACCATCAGTTAAAAATGTAAATACTTGTGTAGGTTTGGACGGCATATTTACGGTTAGTGGTATTACAGGCGGAACCGGACTTATATACCAATTTCAGGTAAACAGCCTTGCTGCTCCTACAGTTTTTGATAATGTTGGTACTCCTTCTGCAACACCTTCGCTAAGTGTCTCGAATTCTAGTCTAGGACAAAGCGGTCTTCAATATCGTGTGATAGTTAGTGCAGAAGGTTGCTCAGGTTCAGCTACGTCGGTATCCGCAACTTTAACCGTAAATCCTATTCCAGTCGTAACAATAAATGCGGCTCCAAGACGTAATTTGTTTCCTGGATTAACAACTACCTTAACAGCATCAGTTTCTTCAACAACAGGTCCAATTACTTATCAATGGTTTAGAAATGGTATACCTGTTCCGGGAGCTATGAGTAGCACACTTGTAGTAAAAATAGATGGAGTTGGAATTTATTCAGTAATAGCAACTGCACAGGGTTGTTCTTCAGCAGATTCTACAACCACACCTCAAACTATCACAATTGGTGATTCAAGTGGTGTAACTAAATTATTTATTTATCCAAGTCCGAACAATGGAAAATTCCAGGTTAGATATTTTAGTGATATAAATATTGGCAGTAAAAATCCTGCAATGTTGAATGTTTATGATGAAAAAGGGACTAGAGTGTTCTCAAAAAACTATGGCATTTCACCAGGATATCAACAAATGAATGTTGACCTAGGTTCTCATTCAAGTGGTATTTATAGAGTTGAACTTTTAGATTTGAATGGCGATCGTATAAAAACGGGATCTGTGTTCGTATTTTAATTTTAAAAAAATAATAACCTTAATTAAGGGGTCATCAATAAGATGACCCTTTTTAATATCCTTTAGTCAATACTAAAGTCAAAGTTTTACAAGAATCATATAAATTTAGTACATTTGCAGCCCGTCAAAAAACCACGGGTTATTTTATGTCATTTAATATTAACAAACAACTAAACGCAGAAGATCTGGAACCAAAGGCTGCAGATGCAACCGAGGTTACTGCGACAACAAACACGCCTGAAGCAACAGAAACCGTTGCAAACGAAACCCTTACAGCAGAAGTTGCTATTGAAACAAAACCAGCATACGAACCAAAGACCGAAACTTCACACGATGATTTTGATTGGAGCAGGGATAAACGCAACGTATCTGCTTATTCAAAAGAAGAAAAAGAAAAGTATGATGTAGTTTATGACAACACTTTTAAGCAAATCAATGATGGCGAAATGATTCAGGCTACGATTGAATCTTTAACAAAAACTGATGCTGTAGTTAACATTGGCTTTAAAAGTGATGGATTAATTTCTTTGAACGAATTTAGAGATATACCAGGTGGCATACAGGTTGGTGATGTAATAGAAGTAATGGTGGTAGAAAAAGAAGACAGAGATGGCAATCTTCATCTTAGTCGTAAATCTGCCCGTGTTACCCGTGCTTGGGAAAGAATTGTGGAAGTAAATAAAACAGGCGAAATAGTTACCGGTCTTGTTACAAGCAAAACCAAAGGTGGGCTAATCGTAGATGTATTTGGTATGGAAACTTTCCTACCGGGATCTCAAATTGATGTAAAACCTGTAACAGATTACGACCAGTTTGTAGGTAAAACAATGGAGTTTAAAGTTGTGAAGATCAACGAAGCAATTAAAAATGCAGTGGTATCTCACAAAGCACTTATTGAAAGTGATATTGAAGCACAAAGAGCTGAAATAATCGGTAAATTAGAAAAAGGACAGGTACTAGAAGGAACTATTAAAAACATCACTGATTTTGGAGCATTCCTTGATCTTGGTGGTTTAGATGGTTTGCTTTACATAACTGACATTTCTTGGGGCCGCATAAATCATCCTTCAGAAATATTGAAGATGGATCAAAAATTAAATGTTGTAGTTCTTGATTTTGATGATGATAAAAAACGTATCAGTTTGGGTCTTAAACAACTTACTCCTCACCCTTGGGATACACTTGCAGAGAATTTGAAAGAAAGCGAAGTTATTAAAGGTAAAGTCGTAAATATCGAAGATTACGGTGCATTCTTAGAAATTATGCCTGGAGTTGAAGGTTTGGTACACGTAAGTGAAATTACATGGGCTAATACTCCGATTAATGCAAAAGAATTCTTTAAGCTTGGTGACGAATACGCAGCAAAAGTTGTAACTCTCGATAAGGATACACGCAAAATGAGTCTTTCTATCAAGCAATTAACTGAAGATCCATGGAGTACAATCGAAAATCATTTCCCTGAAGCGAGCAAGCATATGGGTACAGTGAAAAACATTACGCCGTATGGTGTTTTTGTTGAACTATCAACAGGAATTGGTGGAATGATACACATTAGTGATTTAAGTTGGTTAAAGCGCTTTAACAATCCAAATGAATACACTAAAGTAGGCAACGAAATAGAAGTTATGATTTTGAGTATTGATAAAGAAGGACGTAAACTACAACTCGGACATAAGCAAATTGAAGAAGACCCATGGAATAGCCTTGAAGATACATTTGCCGTAGGATCTTTACATCAAGGAACTGTAATTAAAAAAGATGAGAAAGGTGCTGTGGTTCAGCTTCCTTATGGTCTTGAGGGTTTTGCCCCAACACGCCATTTAATAAAGGAAGATGAAAAACCTATTGCCCAGGATGAAATTGCAAATTTTGTTGTAATTGAATTTGACCGCAATGACAAACGGATTGTTCTTAGCCATACAAGATTATGGGAGCAGGAAAAAGAAGAAGTCAGACAAGTTGAAATGAAAGAAAAAAGAGCAGAAGTGGAAACTACTAAAAAAGCTGTAAAAAATATACAGGCCAAAGTAGAAAAAACAACCCTCGGTGATCTTGGTGCATTAGCAGATCTTAAAGCTAAATTCAGCAATGATGAAGCAGAAGTTACTGCAAAACCAACAGAAGAAAGCAAAGGTGAATAATCTGTTTTTATAAAATAATTAACCCTTCCGATTTTTGGGAGGGTTTTTTATTTAACGATAAATATGCTTCTGACTTGAATCATTCTTTTTAAACCTATGGAGCAAAATTTGCTCAGTCTCAAAATATGATTCAAATAAATAAAAAGAGACATCTTATACTAAATATTCTGTAGATAGCAAGAAGTAAATAATTTATAGCTTCCTAAATAAATGTAATTTTGTATTATCAAAAAATAAAATAAAATAAAAAAATTACAATAAGATTTATGCTAATGAACATCAAACAAAACAAGATTGAGGTAATGAATTTTTTGGGCAAAGAAATTGACCTTGTAATAAAAGACTACTTAAAAGACATTGATACAAATTGGCAACCCTCAGATTTTTTACCGGATAGTTCTTTGGAAAATTTTTCAGAAGAAATTAAAGAACTGCAGTTGCAATGCAAAGAATTACCTTATGATTACATGGCCGTACTTGTTGGAGACGTAATTACTGAAGAAGCATTACCTACTTACGAAAGCTGGTTAATGGATCTTGAAGGAGTGAGCAAAGAAGAACCACAAGGTTGGGCAAAATGGGTGAGAATGTGGACTGCAGAAGAAAATAGGCATGGAGATTTATTAAATAAATTCTTATACCTCTCAGGCCGTATTAATATGAGGCAAATGGAAATAAGTACACAATATTTAATTGCAGATGGTTTCGATATTGGCACAGGGAGAGATCCATACAAAAATTTTATTTATACATCTTTTCAGGAATTGGCAACAAATATTTCTCACAGGCGTACCGCTTCTCTAGCCAAAAAACATGGCAGTAATCAGCTTTCTAAAATCTGCGGCGTAATAGCATCTGATGAAGCCAGACATGCAAAAGCATATAAGAGTTTTGTGGCTAAAATTCTTCAAATTGATCCTAACGAAATGATGCTTGCTTTTGAAACAATGATGCGTAAAAAAATAGTAATGCCTGCTCATTTTTTAAGACAGGCCGGAGAACAGATAGGAACAACATTCTCGCATTTTAGTGATGCTGCGCAAAGGCTGGGTGTTTATACGAGTTGGGATTATACTAACATCCTGGAATCATTGATTGTTGAATGGAATATTGGCAACATTTTAAATTTAAATGAGCAGGGTGAAAAAGCCCGGGATTATTTAATGAGACTGCCTGAACGTTTTAGAAAAGTTGCGGAAAGGTGTATTAAAACTCCTTTGGAATATGAATTTAATTGGATCAACAGATAAAAACCTTAACATATAATACCTAATAAATTAAGAGTCTTTCATTTTTGAAAGACTTTTTTTATTTATTAATAGGTTCTCACAATATTATAAAAATCGATTTTTTCCAAATTACGAATAAATAGGCATCATCATTTTAATAAAAGTGAAGTAATACTACTTACATTTTAAATATTTCAAGTAATAATTATTTAGGAAATGGATTTGGATAAGTTATCGAATGGAACAGCTGAAAAATTATATACTTAAACAAACAGCTGGGGTATAAACATGTTTTTCATTGATCATTGTAAAATCATAATCTTTATTAATATCCCTTAATAAATAAAACATATGATCTGGTTTTAGGATTCAATATTTTTTTCAAGATTATGTTAGTTCCAGAAATTTAATTGCTTTTCCATATTTTGGTGCAGAGGCTAATAGATATGCATGGAGAATAAAAGATGAAGAATTAAATTTAAACGGAATGCATTACAAACATCCAAAAAATAACGGAAACAATACTTCACAAGATGGTCAAACAGGTTTTTGATGCAGTTTTATTCGAAATGCATATAACTCATCGAGTTTAACAGTTTCAGCAATATTATAAAATAAAAAACGGTTTAAACAACCTAAATTCCTTCATTGATTTATTATGGACCTATTCAAGCACTAACAATTGCTTTAAAAATATTTTAATAAAAAATGATGCCTTCAAAAAATTGAAGACATCTTTCTTATCGTGTCGTTTAAATAATTAGTCGTTCAATGTTACTTTTATTATCTCACCCAATGGAGGTCCAAAGCCCCAACCAGAAACATACAAATTTCCATCGGGACCCATTGTCATTGCGGTTGGCAATTTTAATCCTGATATTACATCTTCTACAGTTCCATTAGGATTTATTTTTCTAATCCTACCTGCTCCCGGAGTGGGATAAGGAAATCCAGCAGTCAGCTCAAGCACATACATGTTTGATTTTTTATCAACAACAAGCCCTATAATAGCACTAAATCCGGTCGCTATTTTTTTCATATTGCCAGATGGTGTAACCTTAAAAATGCTGGAATTGCCGTCAATCGGAAATTCTCCTAGACTACCAATAAAAAAATTGCCTTTGTAATCCAATGCAGTTGGAACAATATGACCCTGACTTGCAGAAATATCAGTTACTAATTGAATTTTTCCATCCAATCCAGCTTTTACAAAATTACCATGATTGGGTTCTAATGCATAAAAATTGTTTTCTGCAACGGTCATGCTATACCAATTGCCTTCAGGTGTATAATCACCCGGTTCAGAATGAGCCCCAGGATGTGCTACCGACCATGCACCCAAATCTGCGACAATAATATGGCTCCCATCTGCATTAATTCGGTAAATACCGTTGGATGAGGATGGAACTCCATGACCGCAACCTGCTCCTGCCTGAAGAACATAAAGCGTGTTACCGATAAAGGCCACATCTGCCGGTCCAAAAGCATCTGCTGGAGATTTATCTCTGTTAGTTCCAACGCTTGTAGGTAAGTTATCAACTACAGTTACGCGGCTACCTGATGATGGATCAATCCGGGATATCCGTCCCCCGGTAGGACTACCATAATAAGGCGAGAAAATATGAGGTTGAAGGGCAATGCAACTTTTTGTACTACCCCCATTTCCTGCCTCAGCAACATATAAATTTCCATCGGGTCCGAATTTTAATCCCCTGGGATAAATAAGTCCTGTTGTTAATGTTTTCATTGTTGCTGTACCCTCAGACTTTTGTAATTGTACATTTCCATCTGTTAAATTAGCCTGGTCTGTAGACAATGTTTCCTTTTTACATTCCGTAAAAAACAAACATGTCGAAAAAACAATAATCAAATTCAGTTTTTGTTTCATAATAAAAAATTTTTAAAGTGAATAAAAGCATTCAGATTTCTAATAGGATATTTTTATAAAGAAACGAGAGGCACAATAAGTAAATTGAATTTTAAATTTTAAAAACCAAATTTTTAAATTAATAGATAATTAATGATTCATTTTAAAATACTTTGATAATAGAAAGAAACTCAATACCTCCATGATCATTCTTATTACCTATTTTATATCTAAAATAAAGTAAACTAAATTACAATTATTTTATATAAAATAAAAATTAAATAAATAAATGGATAAATTAGGTTTTTATGTTTTTTCCTATAAATTAGAATTTAATCAAACAGATAATAGCCGAAGTGAATTTACTCCTCAACTTTACCTTAAAAAGAAAAAATATTGAAACCTTAAAGAATTGGAATAATACATCAACATTATGAGTTTTTTTTAATGAGATTTACTACATTGTTTTGTAAAGAATATTAATCCTAAAAATGGATTGGAAATTTTTTTAAAAAAATTTAAAGGAATGTAACGTAGAGTATTTATCAAAATAAAAATACCTTGTAATTCTAAGATCACAAGGTATAAAATTTTAAGCGCGGGCTGGACGGGACTCGAAC
>JANLVW010000160.1:0-1098 GCA_031364205.1 Ferruginibacter sp. | reverse complement strand
CTAATGCCATACACATTGCCCCATGGTGCTCGATTTAAATAAAGTGCAAGAATTTCTTCTTTTGTAAAATTTCTTTCAAGCTTTACAGCGATTATCCATTCTTTAATTTTTTGTGTTCCCCTTTGAAAAAAGTTACCCCTTCCCTGCTTTAGTATCATTTTGGCAAGCTGCTGGGTAATGGTACTGCCACCACCCTGTCTTCCCAAGGAAAAAAAAGCACGTCCCAGAGCCTGCGCATCAATACCCGAGTGATCAAAAAAACGTTCATCTTCCGTTGCAATCAAAGCATGGAAAACATTTGGAGAAATTTCATCAAATCTTACCTCACTTCTGTTTTCAGAATAATATTTACCCATCAATACCCCGTCGGAACTTATGATTTCACTTGCAAGATCTGCTTCAGGGTTTTCCAGTTCCTGCAGAGAGGGCATTTTACCGAAAACGCCAAAATTTGCAAATAAGAGAACGATTATTACCGTTGCAAAGCCAAATAAAAAAACGCGCCAAAGTATGCTTACAGATCGTTTCATAAAGATGTAGAATGGTTAAAAGAATATCGAGGAAAAAATAAATTTAAAATTTATTACCAAAATTTAAATTGAGTAACTGTTTGTAACTGATAATATCTTTATTAGTTTTAAGCAGTAAAAGATTATCATTCGAAATAATGATGAAAGAATATTTTGCGGGTTGCAACCATGAAACTTCAGATGAGGAAGCTTTTTTTATTTTATCAAAATATTTTATTGCTTCGGCCGCATTAGCAAATGGCTGAAAAAGCAACAGAGATCTTGCAGCATCAATAGTGTCTTTTGCTATAGAAATATTTATTGTAGCCATGCTTTCTTTATTAAAACGTACAAAAGCATTTTTAGCTTCATTCACATAAACAGCATCAACTTTATCTAAAATCATTACGACATAGTGGGGTTGTTCAGGCGATAAGGTAAAAGATTTATTTATATAAATCGAAGGCGTTTTTATGGTATCTGATATAACCGATTTAACAATTGCAGGTGCTTTCATTTATACCTCAGCAGGTTTTACGGGTGCTCTTACAATAACCGGAGACTTAATGTCTACAATAAAAATCTAGTC
>JANLVW010000158.1:0-8281 GCA_031364205.1 Ferruginibacter sp. | reverse complement strand
CCCTTTGGGCTCATTAAAGCGGTTGAAAAAATACCCGGCTCTTGGTGGGCTTATTATTGTTTTTTTTCTTATTTATATAGCCTCACATGCTGTACAAAGTAACTGGGGTTTTTTTGGTATAGAAAAACTGCATTGGGATGAAAAAATGATTGGAATTTCTTTAGGGGTAGTGGGACTTTTAATAGGAATTGTACAGGGAGTGCTTATTCGATTTATAAATCCTAAAATTGGAAATGAAAAAAGTATTTATTATGGGCTTTTGCTTTATGCAGTAGGTTTACTGTTGTTTGCTTTTGCATCTCAAACATGGATGATGTTTGTAATTTTAATTCCTTATTGTTTGGGAGGTATTTGTGGTCCGGCTTTGCAATCAGTAATATCCGGAAGTGTGCCTCCAAATGAACAGGGAGAATTGCAAGGGGCATTAACGAGTTTGATAAGCCTTACCTCTATTTTTGGGCCAATGCTTATGACCGGATTGTTCTCTTATTTTACAGGGCCAAAAGCACCATTTCATTTTTCAGGAATTTCATTTGCACTGGCATCAGTTTTAATGCTTATCAGTGCTGGTATAGCTTACAAAGCTTTACATCCTGCAAAAAGTATAATTGGTTTTAAATCTTGAAAATACTTATGTTATATAATATGATGTATCAAAAATATATTTTTTTATTGTTAGATAAATTAAAAAATAAGCAGGTTAAATTATTTTAAAAGTTGATTCACATCAGGATCAGTTCCCAGATTACTCATTTGCCTTACAATAATACCCGCACGTGCAGCAACATAATTACTTAAAGGTTTAACTGTGAAACGAATGGGGTTGGGCAAAGCAGCCGCAATTTGCGCAGCCTCAATATTTGTAAGCTCAGCTGAGTTTTTATTAAAATAATTTTTTGCCGCAACTTGTATCCCAAAAATACCTTCACCCATTTCAGCAACATTTAAGTACATCTCCAAAATTCTTTTCTTACCCCAAAATGTTTCAATCATAAAAGTAAAGTAAGCTTCAAGCCCTTTTCTAAAAATACCACCACCCTGCCACAAGAAAATATTTTTTGCAACCTGCTGGCTAATGGTACTTGCACCTCTTATTTTTGTTGGATGTTTTTTGTTATATTTAACTGCCAGTTTTATAGCTTTAACATCAAACCCATTGTGATCAGGAAAAAGTTGATCTTCTCCCGCCATTACAGCAAGTTTAGCCGAATTGTTCATATAATCGTAGGATACATAATCTCTTCTTAAGCCATTGCCTTTTAATAAACTAACAACTTGTGTAATTGTAAATGGAGGATTAATCCAACGTAAGATGATGATATAAATAAACTGCAAAATTAATAACCAAAGTAATACACGTTTTACTTTTTGCCACCAGTTTTTTTTGCCGGTCCTTTTCATTTTTTTACACCATTGGCGTTAATATATAGAAGACGGTAATGTTTTTTGTCAATCGTAATTCCTTTGTTAGAACCCTTGCTAAGAAAATATCCGACACCGGCAAGACCCGCACCGGCAGCTAATAGTGTTGGGCTGAAATTTTTATTGTCAGCAAGGTAAACTACTCCTGAGGCAACTGCAAGTAAGGCTCCGCCACCAAGTAAGGTTGCTCCACTTCCGGTGACATTAAATTTCTTATTTTCTTGCCCAAAATGATATATCTCACTGTAATTATAAGAATATCTAAAACTTCCTACCGTATCAATAGTATAAGTCCCAAATGTTGTAGGAAGCCTATATATTAAAAACTCCTGTAAAAAAATACTGTCATTTTTAATATCCTTAATCAGAGCATTTTTATAGGTACCGGATTTGGTTACAAATTCAATATTAGAGCCTTTATAAAATATTTTAACTGTTTTGTTTTTCTTCTTCAAAATGATAAAATCAGAAGGTTGCGCTTTTAATGCGTAACCCACAAAAATGAATAAGATTAAAATATAATGGCGCATAGAATTTATGCAGTTTTATTTTTTGTAAACCATACACCCAGAATGAGACCAATGCCAAATGCCAGAAACAATAAGCCGGATATTCTGTTGACGGTGGTGATATTCTTATCGTTCAATTTATTTCTTAATTTACCTGCAAGATTAATTTTAAAAATATCTGCCGCGATATTCATACCTATGCAGATGGAAAAAGTTACAATTTTTTCATTTATAGTACCGCTGATTGATTTTGTGGCAGCAGCAAGCCAAAGAGCAATAACACCAGGGTTTAATGTATTAATTAAAAAACCTGTTAGAAAAAGCCGTGCATGTGTAGAACTTGCAATAGTTATACCTGCATCCAATTCTTTTTTTGAATGATATTTTTTAAACAACAAATAATATAATCCTAAGCCGATTAAAAATACTCCGCCTGCTGTCCCTATCTGTAATTTATATACAGTAAGGCTTTGCATTAAAGAACTCGTTGCATTGGCAGTTACTACCCAAAAAATATCGCTTAGCCATACTCCTGCAATAAAATAAAACGCACTTACAAAACCATAATTAATACGGAGTTTTATAATTGTAAAAATAACGGGACCTACGGAAAATACCAGCGCCAATCCTAGTAAAAATCCGGCTATAATTGCTTCCGTCATTTATAAATTTTTCCGGTTAGAACTATCAATAATAATTACATTGATTTACTGATAAATGATTTCCATTCTTCCAGCACCCTGCCTTTTAATACACGTGGAAATTTATGTTGCCCACCAAGTTTTCCTTTAGATTGTAGAAAATCCATAAAAATCTTTTCGGGTAATACCTTTACCATAACTGTCTGTAGCGCATGCATCCTTTCAACTTCATAATCGTCGTTTATAGCTTTTATTTTTTCATCAAGTAAAGCAGCAAATTTTAGAGCATCTACTTTATCATCCGTAGCAATATACCACTGGTGGGCAAAGAAATTTCCGTAAGGCACACCGGCTACAGTAAATTCAGGTATACTTACATTCATTTCTTCCGAAGCAAGTTCAATAGCCCTATTCATATTATCTACACTTAAATGCTCGCCTACCAAACTTAAAAAATGCTTGGTTCTACCTGTTATAATAATTTCATTTCTTGCTTTGTCAATAAGTTTTACTGTATCTCCAATAGCATAACGCCATGTACCTGCATTTGTGCTTATTAAAATTGAATAATCTTTATCTTCTTCTATCTCATGAATCATGTACACTTCCGGGTTTGCTACCATGTTACCATCGGTATCAAAATTTGTTTCATCAAAAGGTACAAATTCAAAAAAAATATTATTATTTAAAACCAATTGCATGCCTCTGGTTTCCTGCCTGGACTGGAATGCAAGAAAACCTTCGCTGGCCAAATAAGTTTCAATGTAAGTAATAGGTTTGCCGAGTAATTTTGAAAATCCTTTTTTATAAGGCTCCATGGCAACCCCGCCATGCACGTAAAATGCAAGGTTAGGCCACATTTCGTGAATATTATTGAGGTTGTATCTTTCTATAATCTTTTCCAGACAAATTTGTAACCATGCGGGCACGCCTACAATAAAACCAATATCCCAGTTAGGTGCATTTTCCACAACCTCTTCCAACTTTTTAGACCAGTCTTTTTCTCTGGCAATTTTTTTACCGGGTTTGTAAAGTCCCATAGTTCTAAACCATAAGGGAAGATTTTTTTGCTGTATGCCGCTTAGGTCACCGGCATAGTAAGTTGCTTCTTTTTGTAATTGTGTGCTGCCACCAATCATTAACCACCCTTTACCTATTGAATTTGCAGGTACTTTATCATATTTAGCCATGCTAACCAACTGCTTTATACCTGTAATGGTATTGCTGCGAATAAGTTCTTTTGTAATAGGAATATATTTGCTGGATGCATCACTCGTCCCGCTGCTTAAGGCAAAAAATTTTATAACACCAGGCCAGCATACATCCGGTATACCTTCTAGTGTTTTATACCACCACTCATTATAAATTTTTGTATAATCGTAAGTTGGCACATTTTGTTGAAATTTTTTACCGGGATGGCGGCTTAGCAAAATTTCATCAAATTTAAATAACTGACCAAATTGTGTGAACCTGGCTTTGCGTAATAATTTCTTTAACACCTTTATCTGCTGCCTTCTTGCATCGCTTACAGGGAGGTTTAATGCTTTCGCAATGTATACAGGAAGCTTGATATCGAAAATGGGCATTGAGGAACAAATTGTTATGGACAACAAATATAGTTAATGACAATGATGATTAATTGCGCTCAAAGGTTTACTGTTTTGCAAAACTCATAAATAATTGTTCATCAAAAAGCTATTGAATTAAACATTCTATCTTATTTGAATACTTAAAATGCTGTATTAAAAAAAAGTATTTATTTAATGCAAAAATGATACAACAAAATCAATAAAAATATAATTCATGCTCACCAAGATTAACCAATAATGTACTGTTTTTATGTTCTCTTTACGAGAACATTTCTATTAAAAAAAATTAAGGATGTAAAAAAGAGTTGAACGAAATCTTGAAAGTTCAAATGAAGCATTACATAGAAAGACTAGTTACAAATAAATAATTATAAATATGCAATAGTCTTAAAGGAAGAAAAAATTTTAATCTTAAAAGTAAAATTATGATAAGTAACTAAATGCAATTTTTTTTATTTAATACTGTCTCGTTGTGCCTGCTTCTGCATTATAACAGGCAAAAATTGTTTGGCAGTACTTTCAAGATCCTTTTCTGAAATATCAAGTGCTTTATTATTTTGAGCTAAAGAAAGCCAGGGTTTGGAACTTCCGAAAGGGTAACTGCCGAAAACCACAACCGGTGTCCCTTGGGCCAAAATATTATCGGTTCCTTTTATCGTCCACTGGTCTGCCCATTCATATAAATATTTTGCATCTTTTTCACTTAATCTAAGGCAGGAATGAGATGCAGGGTAACCCGGCATTTCATATTGATGAAAACCTATTCCTAATTTATTTTCAATATTAAAATTCCATTTTAAATCCCATTCATCATTAAAGGTGCTGGTAGTCTGTTCTGCTTTCCAGTTGGTATAAAATAACCCCGTTGGAGTCATATCAGCTTTGCGCCCCATGCTTGTTGGACCTGTATAAACCAACACTCCATTTTCATAAGCTGCAAATGATTGGGTAGGATAGGAAAAGAAAATAATTTTCTTTATATCTTTTAAAAAAGATGCCTCAAGCGGGAAAGGAAAATATTGTTTAATTGGTTGAGAAAAATCTGAAGGAATAATAATTGAATCAAATTTATTTAGAAATTTAACATCAGTACGGTTGATTGCGGCAATAACTTTTAAATTGTTGGAATCTGTATTTTTAATTAATTTTTTTATACTGTCTTTTGAAATCAGTGAAGTAAAATTTATAAGTACTTTTTTTTCAACTTCAATTTTTGTTTTTATTTCTTTTACAGTGGGGGGTGTTTCTTTTTTATAAGTACAGCTATAGAAAACAAATATTGCTAATAGTAAAGTGATTGTGTTTTTTGACATGAAAAGTTTAATTATTGTATGGAAACATTATGCCAAAAGAAATAAATCTTAAAACGATTGATAAATTTCTCAAAACTTTTTATAATCTAAAACACTACGATTTATTTTAAATATAATTTGATGTGAAAAATGATATCTAAAATGTATATAATTGTTTTTATTTTGAATTATAATTTGCAATTTTTTTGTTCATGATACTGAACCATAGCGGAGGTAACAATGCTAAAAGCATAGAACCCGGATAACCCGTTGGCAATTGAGGAGTATTGTTATGATTTTGCAGAATCTGGTATTTTCTGCTTGCAAGATAATGGTGGTCGCTGTGTCTGCTTAATTCAAATAACAAAATTCTTCCAATTGCATGGTTGCTGTTCCAGCTGTGTTGAGGCATTGTTCGTTCAAAAGAATTTTCAGATGTTATTTTTCTTTGCAGCCCATAATGTTCAATATAATTTACTGTTTCCAATAAAAGTATTCCCATAAATGCAGCGCCTAAAAAATAGACGGTAATCCATCCACCAAAAATTAAATAAATAAACCCAACAAAAGCTGCCTGAAAAATATGAGCCTGCAACATTTCATTTTGTAAACTAAATACACTCAATCCTTTTTTCTTCATTTCATTATTTGCAATATGCCAGGCTGATAAATAAGAAAATATAATTGTTCTAAAATAAAAACTGTACAGCCATTCATTATAACGGGCGCTGCTAGGGTCGCTGGGAGTTGCTACATTTTTATGGTGCCCTTTGTTGTGTTCTATAAAAAAATGCATATATAAACTGCTGAGTAAAGAAATCTTTGCAAGTGTTTGCTCAAATTTATTTTTGCGGTGGCCAAGTTCGTGCGCCACATTAATGCCAAATGTCCCACAAAGCATTCCCATGGCTGTTATACGGCCAATAATATCCAATGTATTAAGATGTGAACCAACAAATGAATAAAGAAAAAACAGCAGGGTGGGAATTTGTATAAATACAATCAAGTACAACATATAATCATACTTTTTGTCGTTTTTAGAAAGCTCTTCTTCAGCAGCAGACATGTTGCGTGAGCTGGGCTTTATAAAAAGCTCGAGCAAAGGGATAAACGCCCATGAATAAATTAATACAAGCCAGCATAAAATACCTGTGTTGGTAAAGCTGATAAAAGCCAGCAAATATATTATTAGCGGGTTTAGGTATTTTAAATACTTAAACATATTCTGTTAGTTTATTTGTAATTTAAATAAACATATTCGCATAATCAAACAACTAACAAAAAGTTTTTATAAATGGGAAGAATTAATATTTTAAAGAAAATTAAGGCCTTTTGTTGTTTTTTCCTTCCAGATAGTCAACCTGTTGAACAGAACCTAACCTAAATTTTAAGGGAATTTTTGTAGCTTTTTCAAATTTTATTTCCTGCCTGCAAAAAAATGCAAGATTACTGAGATAAAAAGTTGGAGATATCAACATAGATGGTGAAACATAATTGTTGGATTTGCGAGTGGAATCTGAATTTTTTTTCTCAGGAATATTAGCTTTGAATTGGGTAGATATCGACTGGCTAAATGCCGATGTACTAACAATTACTGCACAAAATAATAATGTTATAAGTTTGCTTTTCATTTATAATGCCTATTGCGTGTAAATTTACGGAGTTACCAAGTGTTTCGTTTTATTGTACAACAAGATAATTCTCTTTTAAAAAATAATATTTAGATATTTACTCATGGCTTTACATCAGAGTTTACAACAAAAGTTATTACAAAAACTTTCGCCGCAGCAAATACAGTTAATGAAACTGCTGCAGGTTCCTACAGCAATACTTGATGAGCGCATAAAAGAAGAAATTGAAGAAAATCCTGCATTGGAACAGGCAGATGAAGATAGCCATGATGATGAATTTGAAAAAGATGAATTTACAGAACCCGGAGAAGAAGAATATAAAACAGAAGGTACAGAAGATGAGTACGAAAATATAGATATAAGTGATTATGTACATGAAGGAGATGATGATATAGGGGATTATAAAATGAGAGACGAAAATTATCCTGAAAAAGATGACAACAGAGTAATACCACACAAGGTTGAAACAAGTTTTATGGAAATTATGCTTCAGCAACTTGGCTTACTAAAACTAAGTGAAAAGCAAATGAAAATTGCTGAACAGCTTGTTGGAAGTTTGGATGATGATGGTTACTTAAGAAGAGAAACCAGTGCGATTATTGATGACCTAGCGTTCAGGCAAAATGTAGATACAGATGAAGTGGAAATTGAGCAGTTATTGTTGCAGATACAACAATTTGACCCTCCTGGTGTAGCTGCAAGGAATTTACAGGAATGCTTGTTGCTACAACTTCAAAGAAAAAAGGATCAGGGGAAAATAATTGAAATATCTATTAAGGTTTTGGAGAAATATTTTGACGAGTTTACCAAAAAGCATTACGAAAAAATACAACGTGCGCTTACACTTACCGATGAACAACTCAGAGAAATTATTAGCCAGATTGTAAAACTGAATCCTAAGCCGGGCGGTACAGCCGGAGATACAGGAAAGAATACCAATTATGTAATACCAGATTTTTTTATTGCAAATAATGTTGGTAAGCTGGAGCTTAGCCTTAACAGCAAAAACGCTCCTGATCTTCGCATTAGCGAAGGTTACAGGGATATGCTGAAGGATTACGATAAAGGAACAAAAAAAGATAAACGACAAAAAGAAGCTGTACTTTTTATTAAACAAAAAATAGACAGTGCAAAATGGTTTATTGATGCTATAAAACAAAGGCAAAATACTTTGTTGAATACCATGGAAGCCATTAT
>JANLVW010000151.1:0-5497 GCA_031364205.1 Ferruginibacter sp. | reverse complement strand
ACAGGTATTGCAGAAAATACTCAACTTGGCACCATTACTTCTTTGGTGGACAGCCACAAAGAAACAGAAACACCTCTTGAAAAAAAGATAGCAGCATTAAGTATAAAGCTTATCGGGATAACATTAATAATGACATCCATTTTTGCTGTAACAGGAATTATACAGGGAAAGCACTGGGCATTAATTTTAGAAACTTCAATTGCATTGGCTGTCGCAGCTTTCCCCGAAGGCCTGCCAATAGTATCTACTGTGGCTTTGGCTTATGGCATGTTGCTGATGGCAAAACGAAATGCTATTGTAAAAAAATTATCTGCTGTAGAAACCCTGGGCAGTACCAATGTTATTTTAACCGATAAAACAGGAACACTTACTGAAAATAAAATTTATGTTGATACTTTTTCTTTTCCTGAAGAAAATATAAAAGTATCTATTGAAAACAATATATTAAAATACGATAAAGCGGCTGTAGAAAAAAGTAAAAATAATTTTGAAAAATTAATATTAATCGGTGCATTGTGCAACAATGCTGCAGCAAAAAATGATGATAAAAAGAAATTACTGGGCGATCCGATTGAGATTGCTTTGATACATTTAGCAGATGCATCGGGCACAACGGCTGATGCATTAAAAGAAGCCAACGAAAGAATAGAAGAAGTACCTTTTAATTCTGACATTAAAATAATGGGTACGCTGCATAAAAGCAAAACCGGAAACTTTGCAGCTGCAAAAGGTTCAGTAGAACATTTGCTTGAAAAATGTGATAAGATAATTTTTGGAGAATCAGAAAAGGAATTGACTGACGGGGATAGAAAAAAAATAATTGCTGAATCAGAAAAGATGGCAGCAGAAGGTTTACGTGTATTGGCTTTTGCTTATAAGGAAGATAAGGAAATTAATAAAGAAGATTTTTTAAACAGTTTGGTTTATACGGGTATGATTGGATTTTTAGACCCACCAAGGCTTGATATAAAAGATGCCATACTATCCTGCAGAAATGCAGGTATTAAGGTTGTGATGATAACCGGAGACCATCCAATGACGGCCTTAAACATTGCAAAAAAAGTTGGATTGGTTGATGATGCTGAGCAAAAAGTAATTACCGGAAATGATTTGCCGGATATGAATTCAGTAACGGATGAATGGGAGAAAAAAATATTGGAAACAGCAGTATTTGCAAGAACTACCCCGAAACAAAAATTAGAAATTGTAGGTGTTTTTCAAAAAGCCGGAAACATTGTTGCCATGACGGGTGACGGTGTCAATGATGCTCCCGCATTAAAGAAAGCAGATATAGGCATTGCCATGGGGTTAAGAGGAACACAAGTGGCCAAAGAAACGGCAAGCATAGTTTTAAAAGATGATTCCTTTACATCAATAGCATTGGCTGTTGCACATGGCAGAGAAATCTTTCAGAATATACAAAAGTTTGTAGTGTATTTAGTGTCCTGCAATTTGAGTGAAATATTTATAGTAACTGCATTGGGATTCATTTCACCTGCCGCAACTTTATTGCCATTGCAGATTTTATTTTTAAATATGGTGACAGATGTTTTTCCTGCATTGGCACTTGGTTTAGGCAAGGGCGATAAAACAGTTATGGACAGGCCACCGAGGGATCCTAAAAACCTGATAGTTTCAAATAAAGATTGGATAGCAATTGGTTTATATGCTTTATCAATAACATTTGCGTGCATGGCTGCAGTAATTTATTGTAAAGCGTATTTATTGGTAGATGATAAGACAGCCAATAATGTTGCCTTTATTACTTTGGCATTTGCACAGTTATTTCATGTATTTAATATGGCATCTGCAAAATCAAAATTATTGCTGAATGAAATCACTAAAAACAAATTTATATGGCTGGCAATAATTATTTGTGCGGGTTTAATATTGATGGTTTTTGCTGTACCGCAAATGAGGAGGGTATTGGAATTAAATATACTTGGTTTGAATGTTTGGTTGATAGCAATAACAGCAAGCTTAATCCCATTGTTTTTGGTACAGTTGTATAAAATTATTTTTGGGAAAAGGCAAAAGGAATAGTGTTCTTAAATTATATTGAACCTAACAAAATAAAAAAATCTAAATCAGTTTTATGACACACAAAAATATACTTGCATTAATTGGAAAAGAAAATGAACTGTTGCTTACGCATACCTGTAAAACGGTTTCTAAAGAAATGCTTCATCTTCCTTCTCCTACTTTTATTGATGATGTAATCAGTTTATCTAACAGAAACAACCAGACACTTTGCAACCTTAGCTCATTGTATAACAACGGCACACTTGCAGGTACAGGGTATTTATCAATTCTGCCTGTGGACCAGGGCGTAGAACACAGTGCAGGCGCATCTTTTGCAGCTAATCCGCTTTATTTTGATCCTGAAAATATTATTAAACTTGCCATAGAAGGCGGCTGTAATGCTGTAGCAAGTACCGCTGGAGGCCTGGCAATGTTGAGTAGAAAATATGCTCATAAAATTCCTTTTATTGTTAAATTAAACCACAATGAACTGCTTACTTATCCAAACAAATTTGACCAGATACAGTTTGCATCTGTAAAAGATGCATGGAACCTTGGTGCCAAAGCAGTTGGCGCTACTATATATTTTGGTTCGGAAGAATCGGGCAGGCAAATAGTAGAAGTTGCAAGGCTTTTTGAAGAAGCACATTCGCTTGGCATGGCAACTATATTGTGGTGTTACCTGCGCAACAATGCATTTAAAAGTACAGAGGCAGATTATCATTTATCTGCCGACCTTACCGGGCAGGCAAATTATTTAGGTGTAACCATACAGGCAGACATAATAAAACAAAAATTACCTACGAATAATGGTGGGTTTACTTTTTTAAATTCTGCAGGTATAAGTTATGGTAAAACAGATAAGCGGATGTATACCGAATTAAGTTCTGCCAACCCAATTGATTTATGCAGATATCAGGTATTAAATTGTTTTATGGGTCGTGCAGGGTTAATTAATTCCGGTGGCGAATCTAAAGGTGAATCTGATTTAAAGGAAGCTGTAATTACTGCCATTATCAACAAACGTGCTGGTGGCACGGGTTTAATTACAGGAAGAAAAGCATTTCAAAAACCAATGGCAGAAGGTATTGCACTGCTGAATGCTGTACAGGATGTTTATCTGGAAAAAGAAATTACTATAGCATAAAATTATTAATCAATTAATAATTTATGAAAAATAAAAATATTACGATCACAAAAGCTTCGGGTGTTCAGGATATATTTTCATCTGAAAAATTGAGAGCATCTCTAAAAAAATCCGGAGCAGATGACAATACAGTAGAAAACATATTATTCGAAATTGAATCAATATTATATGATGGCATTTCTACAAAAAAAATATTCCAGGCAGCATTTAATATGCTTAAAAAAGGCTCAAAAAGTAATGCCGGCCGTTATAATTTAAAGAGATCTATCATGGCTTTAGGTCCATCAGGTTTTCCATTTGAAAAATACATTGCTGCTATATTTGAATGGCAGGGATATAAAGTACAAACGCAACTATTTTTAGAAGGTGCATGTGTAACACACGAAATAGATGTATTGGCAGAAAATGATGAACATTTTTTATTGACCGAATGCAAATTTCATAATAGCCTTGGCATTGTGAGCAATGTAAAAATACCACTCTATGTGCATTCTCGCTACAGAGACGTACAAAACAACTGGCAAAAAACATCTCATAAACCTTTAAAATGCTGTGTTGTTACCAATACCAAATTCTCATCTGACGCAGTAAAATATGGTGTTTGTGAAGGGTTAAGTTTATTAAGCTGGGATTATCCTGCCAATAAAAGCCTGCGTAATTTAATAGATGAGTCCTGCTTATATCCAATTACATGCCTTACATCCTTAACAAATAAAGAAAAAGAAATAATATTATTGGAAGGAATTGTTTTGTGTAAAGAACTTTTAAAAAGGGAACCATTATTGCATGACATAAGAATCTCCCTAACCCGAATTCCAAATATTCTGTCAGAAATAAAATCACTTTGCAATTATTGAACTTAATGAATAAAAACTTTTCCAAGTAAAATTGAACAGGAAAAAAGTTTAATCTTTAAAAAATCTGCATGTCTGAAAATAATTTTAATATAAATGGTTTAACAGATGAAGAGGTAATTATTTCAAGAAAACAAAATGGTTATAATATATTAACATACAAGAAAGAAAATGGGTTTCTAGAAGTATTAAAAAGTCTGGTAAAAGAACCAATGCTTATTCTGTTATTGGTAGCTACTTCTATTTATTTTTTTACGGGAGATATTGGAGATGGAATTTTTATGCTGTCTGCTATTATGTTAGTTTCAGCAATTTCCCTGTATCAAAATTCAAGAAGCAGAAATGCATTAGAGAAATTAAAAAAATTTACACAACCACACTGTAAAGTAATTAGAAATGCTGCGATAACAGAAATAAAAAGTGAAGAACTCGTTATTGGTGACTGCCTGATGGTAGAAGAAGGAACATCAATATCTGCAGATGGCGAGATAATACAGTCCAATGATTTTTCTGTAAATGAATCTATTCTAACGGGCGAATCTTTTGCTGTTATTAAAGATAAAAGTACAGCTGATAATATTGTTTACTTGGGTACGACTGTAGCAAGTGGTTTAGCATTGGCAAACATTACAGCAATTGGCAATGAAACCCGTTTAGGAAAAATCGGCAAAAGCCTGGAAAATATTAAGGAAGAAAAAACACCGCTGGAATTGCAGATAAATAATTTTGTAAAAAAAATGATTATTGCCGGCGCCGTTATTTTTTTAATTGTGTGGGCAGTAAATTATTTGCAATCTTACAATGTACTTGATAGTTTATTAAAAGCGCTAACACTTGCCATGAGTATTTTGCCGGAAGAAATACCTGTAGCTTTTACCACATTTATGGCGCTGGGTGCATGGAGGTTAATGAAGCTGGGCATTGTAGTAAAGCAAATGAAAACTGTGGAAACCCTGGGCAGCGCCACCGTAATTTGTACAGATAAAACCGGAACGATTACAGAAAATAAAATGAGCCTTGCAAAAGTTTTTGTGCTGGCTACAAATAAAATTGCTGCAGCAGAAAATATTGTTGAAGATGAAGAGAAAAAGTTAATATCAATAGCGATGTGGGCTAGTGAACCAATTGCATTTGACCCTATGGAAATTGCGTTGCACAATGCGTATCAAAAAATAATAAAGGTTGATGAACGGGCAGATTATAAAATGGTTCACGAATATCCTTTGGGTGGTAAGCCACCAATGATGACGCATATTTTTGAGAATAATTCCGGCATACGTATTATAGCTGCAAAGGGTGCACCCGAAGCATTAATGAATATTGCCAACCTTACCCAAAATGAAAAGCAACAGATTGAAGAAGCAATTAAAATAATAACCACAGATGGATATCGGGTATTGGCTGTAGGAGAGGCAACTTTTGAAGGAAATAATTTCCCTGCAACGCAGCAGGAGTACAAATTTGTATTTAAAGG
>JANLVW010000136.1:0-1898 GCA_031364205.1 Ferruginibacter sp. | reverse complement strand
GACCCACATTACATTTATACCATCATCAAGTAATTCAGTTCTCACTGCTTCGAGCCAGCCGTTCAAAGCAAATTTACTGGCGCTGTAACCACTTCTGCCTGGCAAACCACGGTATCCCGCAATAGATGAAACGCCCACAATTGTTCCCTTGGTGCTTAATAAACTATCAAGGGCAAGTTTTGTACAATAAACTGCTCCCAAATAATTTATTTCTATAATTTTTTTAAAAATAGAAACATCTGCATCTTTCAATTCTGCCCGCATAGAAATTCCTGCGTTGTTTATTAAAATATCAATTTTACCAAAACGCTGTAGGGTTTTTTCAATAAAATTTTTACAGTCATCGTAAACACTTACATCTGCAGCAATGCACAACAAAGGTTTATTCTGATTATTTTGCTGAAGTATATTTAATTTATCCTGGCTGCGTGAACAGGTTGCAACATTTGCTCCGGCAGCCAGCAAAAGTTCTGTAAGTGCTTTGCCAATTCCTTCGCTTCCACCTGTGATGGCTACTGTTTTGTCTTTAAAAAAATCGTTCATGAAACAAATTTAAGGCATAAAAAAGCAGTTCATAATAGAACTCGTTAAGTGAACTTGCTGGGACCCGGACCCAGGGCCCTCCCGATTTAAAATCGGGATGCTCAACCGATAGAGCTGCCAATCAACTTTTCAATATAAATTCTGAATTTTTTTTAATTTCCAATTCTCTCTCTTTAGCCTGGGGTAAAGTTGCAAATGATTCTGGATATTTTAAGATCCAAGGAAAAAAAAACGAAGTAAATTTAGAATGTTCACTGTTATATTCTTACAAACGCCTTTGCAAATCCATAGACACCCCGACATAATATTTCCCAAGCTTTTGGGAATAAATTATATAAATATCTGGCAAAAAAAAACCTCAACAAACGTCAAGGAGTTATGTGAACTGGCTGGGACTCGAACCCAGGACCCATACATTAAAAGTGTATTGCTCTACCAACTGAGCTACCAATTCTTCTATTCCCTTCTTTCGTTGGGTGTGCAAAAATAGGGCAAAAATGTTTTTAGACAAATTTATTTTGAAAACTTTTTTATTTGAATAAAATATTTAGTCATAAGCTCAATGTTTACAAGTATTACAGGCGAAATATTTTTAAATAATTTGTATTTTAAAAGATTTTAAGGTTGTAAAAATATGCCAGATTATAACATTTGTACGGGTTGTACGTGGTACTAATCATTCATTCGCAAGGGCTCATTCAATGTGGGGTACTACTTTCCATCTCGCAGCCCTTCAGTTTCTGTAAATCTATTTAACTATACTTATAAGGGCTTAATTAAAAAAATACTTTTTGGTGGTAAAAACATGCGTTATTTCTTTTAAAATCATAAAATCATTAATCCACAACCCCTAATATCACTGTTTTCCAGTCTGCCTGTTATTTCAAAATTATTATTTTTATATAATTTCCCCGTATCATCTGTTGCAATAAAAGAACAACTGTAAATATTTGCCAAGTCGATAATGTTTATGGCGCCATTGCAAAACAATTCCTTACAATTTTCCGCTGTGGAAATATCGAACGGATCATCTTCTTTTCTAATTAAAATGCGCATCCATGCAGGGCATTCGAAAATCCCTTCTCCTTTTGAATATGCCTGCGATAATAACTCCGTCATTCCATACTCAGAATGAACGCTGGTAACACCTAAATTTTCTTTAAGCATTTCATGCACTTCTTTTCGGGTCATTTCTTCCCGGCGGCCCTTCATACCGCCAGTTTCCATAATAATTGTGTTGTTAAGCTGTAGTTTATTTTGCTCAGCAAAATCGAGCAATGCATAGGTGACACCAATTAATATGGTCGGCTGTAAACCGTTTTCATTTTGCAATAAAACCTCTTTTAATTTTTTAT
>JANLVW010000112.1:0-7682 GCA_031364205.1 Ferruginibacter sp. | reverse complement strand
TTGATGTTTTTTAAAATTGATTTACTGTATTTTTTTCAGGCTTTTAATTATTGTAATAAATTCATTTGCAATAAGGCTCGCACCCCCAACCAATCCACCATCAACATCCGGCTGTGAAAATATATCAACAGCATTTGCTGCTTTTACACTACCGCCATAAAGAATAGAAATATTTTCAGCAATAACACTATCATATTTATCTGCTAAAACTTTGCGAATGTGGGCGTGCATTTCCTGTGCCTGTTGGCTGCTGGCTGTAAGCCCTGTACCTATTGCCCATATTGGTTCGTAGGCTATTACCGTTTTGCTGATTTGTTCTTCTGATAAATGAAAAAGACTTTCTGCTATTTGTTTTTGTACATATTCATTTTGATTGTCTGATTGTCTTATTTTAAACGATTCACCACAACAAAATATGGGCGTTAAATTATTGGCTAAAGCAAGAGTAATTTTTTTTGCAAGAATTTCATTTGTTTCATTATAATACTCACGCCTTTCACTATGTCCAATTATTACATCAGGAATATCAATGCTTTTTATCATTTGAGCACTTGTCTCTCCGGTGTATGCTCCTGCTTTTTCTGAAGCACAGTTTTGTGCGGCTACATAAAAATTTGCTTTATTAGCTATCGCATTTTTAATATTTATCAGGTATGGAAAAGGAATAGCAAAGACTGCATTCTGATGGGATTCCAAAATTATATTTGCTGCTAAAATTTCATTTATCAACTTTAATCCTTCTTCAAGCGTAAGGTTCATTTTCCAGTTAGCCGCAGCTATTTGTTTTCTCATAGTATTCTACTTATAATTTATTAATGATGCATTTTTTTTTAAAACTATTACATTTCCTATTTAATTATTTGTTTGGTAAATATTCATCATTGAAACTGCTATTATCCAAATTGTTTTTCAAGATTATCCAACAGAATCTTCAAAACTTAATATCCTGTTTATATTTCATCCACCCTTTTGAAAGTACAGATAATATTTTATACTCCAATTGTTTCATACAGTAGTAGTAGTTTTCGTTTAGATTCTTCTGACAAAAAAGTCTTTTTGAAAGCCATCCAGTTTTCTATATCTCTCAATGCTTTTTCAAATATGTATTTTTCATTTCCCCATGTAAAATTTTCAATAAATTTTGCATAATAATTTTCTCCAAAAATATTACAACAAACACCCACCACAACACCTGTATTAAACGAAGTGTTTATTGCTGACCTGCTGTAATCTCCCATTAACATTCCGCCTTTGTTACCGCTATAAGTGAGTGCAGTGTTATCTTTCATCATATATGCAACTCTTGTTGCTGTATTTTTTACGTTGCTGTTGCTTGTGCCTGCACCAAGGTTGCACCACTCTCCTATCACACTATCGCCTAAATACCCATCATGTGCTTTGTTGCTGTTACCAAATAAAATGCTGTTTTTAATTTCTCCACCTACCGTACAATTTTTCCCAATACTTGTTGCCCCGTATATTTTACTACCCATTTTAACTACGCTTCCTTCACCCAAAAAAAATGGGCCCCTAATCATACTTCCTTCCATAATAACTGCATTTCGGCTTATGTAAATTGGGCCTGTAGCTGCATTTAAATAACAGGGATAAATATCAACTCCATCCTCTAAAAAAATATTTTCCTTGTTACTTGCAGTTATAAATTTATTGATAGGTTGAGATTCTTTTTTAGCTGTAAGTAATAAAAAATCCTGTCTTAACGCATAATCATTTAGCTGAAAAAGCTGCCACGAATAAGTAATAATCTTAATTGTATTTGATGATTTTATTTCTGCCTGTTCCGATGATTTTTCTAAAATTTCTATGTAGTTTTCAAGTGTTGGGATTATGTTGGCAGGAATAAAAATGCTGTTTTCATTATCATCCGTTGTAATAACATCTCCTGTAAGTAATTCCCATTTTTTTCTGATCGTCATCGCCCCAATAAAAATATCTGCTGTATGCCTTGTATGTGTGAATGGAAAAAGATTTTCCCTGTTAAAATTTTCTGTCAGCACAATCATGCTTTAAAAATACGGTAATATTTATAGTACAAGAAAAGCTTCTTTTAAACATAAATTAAAATCCATCAAACTTCTAAGTTCCATTGTTTAATTTTACAAATTAAATACTTCTCTATGAATGAATTTCTTCAAAACATACCCGTAATCATTTTAATATTATGCCTTGGAGGTTTTACGTTTTTAATTAAAGAAGTTATTGCTCTCAAAGAATATTTAAAAACTGCAAATCCTGAAAGTAAAAAGCTGCAGTTATTGGCTTACGAAAGATTGGCCGTATTTGCAGAACGTGCCGGCTTAAAAAATATGATTAGCAGCGCTCAAGCGCATGGAGAAAGCGCAGCCATTATGCATGGTGTACTTATTCAAAATATAAAATCTGAATACGATTATAATGTAAGCCAGCAGATTTATGTAAGCAAAGAAATTTGGGGCGCAATTGTAAAATTGAAAGATCAAAACATCTATGTTATTAACCAGTTGGCTGCCATGTTACCTGCACAGGCAAACTCGCTTGATCTTAGCAAGAGAATACTTGAATATAGTTTAAACCAGCAACAGGAACTAAATCAGATTGTGCTTGATGCCATACAGCATGAAGCAAAAGAAGCAATGAAAAATGTGGATTAGACATAATAGCAAACTTAAGATTTACAATACAAGATTTAAGAAAAAAGCAATAAGCAATAAGATGGAGCAAAAAAATATTACTACAGATTCAGGAATAGAGATTAAAGAAATATATGATGCGGCCAATTCAACCAAAGGCGATAATTCTTTACCGGGGGAGTTTCCATTTACCCGTGGTGTGCAGGCTTCCATGTACCGTGGTAAATTGTGGACGATGCGCCAGTAAGCAGGATTTTCTACGGCAGAAGAAAGCAACAAACGTTATCATTATTTATTAGGGCAAGGTGTAAGTGGACTTAGTGTTGCTTTTGATTTGCCGACTCAAATCGGGTATGACAGTGATCATCCCCTTGCCGATGGAGAAGTAGGAAAAGTTGGCGTAGCCATAGACAGTATTGAAGACATGGAGTTATTGTTTGCAGGTATAAATTTAGAAGAAGTTTCTACCTCAATGACCATAAATGCTTCGGGATTTATTTTGCTTGCTCTGTATGTTGCAGTTGCAAAAAAACAGGGTGCAGACTTAACAAAAATATCGGGGACAATTCAAAATGATATTTTAAAAGAATACGCAGCAAGGGGAACATATATTTATCCGCCTAAGCCATCAATGCGCATCATAACTGATATTTTTGAATGGTGCAGCATCAATGTTCCTAAATGGAATACCATTTCAATTTCCGGTTATCACATACGAGAAGCAGGAAGTACGGCTGTGCAGGAAGTGGCATTTACTTTAAGCAATGGAAAAGCTTATGTAAAGGCTGCTCAGCAAAAAGGATTGGATATAAATGTATTCGGAAAAAGGTTGTCATTCTTTTTCAATGCTCATAATGATCTTTTTGAAGAAGTTGCAAAGTTTAGGGCTGCAAGGCGCATGTGGTCAACCATTATGAAGGATTTGGGCGCTACAGATGAAAAAGCATTGATGCTGAGGTTTCATACACAAACAGGCGGCAGCACACTTACAGCGCAACAACCTTTAAATAATATTTGTCGGGTAACCATACAATCCCTGGCAGCTGTAATGGGTGGAACGCAAAGTTTACATACAAACGGCTACGACGAGGCATTAAGTTTACCTACAGAAGAGGCTGCAAAAATTGCATTGCGTACACAACAAATTGTAGCTTTTGAAAGTGGTGTACCAAACACAGCTGATCCTTTAGCAGGAAGTTTTTTTGTAGAATCTCTTACAGACGAAGTTGAAAAAGCAGCATTGGAATTAATAGAAAAAATAGATTTAATGGGCGGTAGCGTTGAAGCTATAGAACAGGGTTTTATGCAGGAACAAATTGCTGCAAGTGCATATCAATACCAAAAAGATATTGAGAACGGAAAAAAAATAAGTGTTGGTGTAAACAAATTCCAATCTCCGGAAACCACCAAAACTCCCGTTTTTAAAATTGATGAAAGTATTCAAAAAATACAAACTGATAAGCTTACTGCTTTAAAACAAAGAAGAAATAATACCAAAGTAAAACAGTGCCTTGAAAATATTGCATTGGCAGCAAAAGGAACAGATAACTTGATGCCTCATGTAGTATATGCAGTAGAAAATTATTGTACCCTTGGAGAAATTGCTGATGTGTTAAGAAGTGAATACGGAGAGTATAAATAAAAAAGTTTTTTACTGATTCGAATATTTTAAACGAATAAAAAAAGTCCCAATTGTCTAATTAATTGGGACTTTTTTATTAAAAAATTATCGCTTAAGGATTAGCAATATCCCATTGCACTTCTGCATCGGGTCTTGACATTGCCTGAAAAACTACAAAACTATTTCCGCCAATTGTTCCTTGGGGCATAATTTGAGCAAGCCTGTTATACCTTCGCATATCAAACCAACGATGACCTTCAAAGAACAAAGAATAACGTCTTTGTTTTAAAACTTCATCAATTAAGTCATTAGTAGTTAATGCACCGCTATAAGCAGGTAGCCCATAAATAGTACGAATAAGATTTAGTGCAGATTGAGCTGCTGGAAAATTACTCGTTTGTGCATTTGCTTCAGCATACATTAATACCAGCTCTTCGTTTCGAATAACAGATGCTGATGCTGTATTGTTTGCGTACAAACTAACATCATGTGTAGATACAAAAGCGCCACTGTTACGTGGAGATGTTCTCATTTTTACTTTTGTACTTGCTCCAAATACCCTCATATCACCCGCTTCTGCATCTGCAATAAATTCATTAAAAACTACAAATGGAGCACCTGAAGAATTTAGAACATGAAATAGTCCGTTAATTACATCATTTGGTGCAGTTGAGAAAAGAAACCTAGGTCCATTTTGCAAATTGCCCGTTAAATCTAAATAAGATTGTGAAAGAGCGGTATTAACTCCGGCCCAATCTGATTGATACATTGCTATTCTTGCTGCAACCGCACGGTTGAATTTCTTAAAATCAGTTACCGATGTAAATCCTGCAAATCCACTATTCATATCAAAAGGAAAAACAGTTCCACCAGCATTTAAAGCTGCTAATCCGTCATCGGCATATTTTTTACAAACTACCAAAGCAGAAGCATAGGTTCCAAATTTACTAGGCTTTAGTTGATCGCCCGGAGATAGTAAATCTGTGAATGATTCTCTGATTCCATTTTTACCCTGCATATTTGCAAGGTTTAATGTTGCATAAGCCTGCAATGTTTTGGAAAAACCTGCTATAGCACTTTTTTGTTGTGCTGTTATAGCAGAAGTATTATTAGCTGCAATAATATATTGTTCTGCTCTTCTTCGGGTTTGTGAGTAAGCGTTATAATAAGTATTGAATATACCGGCAGGGTCATTTGCTCCTGCATTTGCTCCTCCGTATTGTGCCACATTCGTTCCCAAAAGTTCCGTGAAATATCGGTTGTCAGTAGATGCTGAATAAATAACCTCTCGGCCTACAGTACCTGTAACCCTTCCAAAATCCTGAAAAGCACTTCTTAGAACCGCCTGCAAACCAACACCCAGTTGGTTTATTTGCACTGTATTCGCATTACTAAGGTATAAGGCAACGGGAGGATTATTTGGATCTATTTCTGTTGCAACTTCAAAATAATTTTTTTTGCAGGAAATTACTGAAGCCAGCATAAAGACCGGTATGATATATTTTTTAAAAGCGTTCATTCGTTTTAAATTTAGAAGTTAACATTTAAGTGAAAATACATTCTCCTTGCAGAAGGAAAACTTAATAAATCAACGGGTGCAATTGTAGGTCTGTTACCAAAGTTTGCTCCTTCAGGATCGTAACCAAAATATTTTGTCCATACAAATACATTTTGAGCAGAAACACCAATTTTCATACTTTCAATTCCTTTTAAAACTGAATTTTTTGACAACATTGTTTTAGGAATAGTATAATACAATGAAACCTCTCTTAGTTTTGTAAAAGTTGCATCCTGTATAAATTGACGGGTTGTAATACCCGGTTGACCCAACTGACGGGCTAAGCCTAAAGGAATACCTGCTGCATTTTTTGTATTCCAATCAGGTGAAGTTCCACCTTCGTCAGTTAATTCCTGATTTAAACTTGAATTGTAGTTTCTATGACTGTGATGAAATAAGAAAGACATTTCAAAATTCTTAAAAAATACAATGTTGTTGCTCCATGACATTTGCCATTTAGGTTGTGCGTCTTCATAGATGGTAGGTTTGCCATTAACGTTTGGCGAACCATACCATGCAGTAGGTGAAAAACCCACTCGCTGACGTTGCGTACCAAATGCGCCAAAACCAGAAGCTGCAACTGCTTTTTCAGGAATAATCATTCTCGTTATTTTTGTGGCATTTGTGTACCAGTTAATATTTGTATTCCATTTTACATTTTTGCTTTTTACTACAGTACCGCCTAAGCCAAGTTCTACTCCTTTATTCGTAAAATCTCCTACATTAAAAGCTGTTAAAGAGTTTACTCCGGTTCCTGGAGAAAGATTAAATACATCAATAAAATCTTTTACTTTTTTGTCATAAACAGTAGCTTCTAAAGTAATGCGGCTATCTAAGAAGGCTACATCAACACCATATTCAAACTCATTTGCAATTTCAGGTTTGATGGTAGTATTACCAATAGAACTAGGCGTAACAAAACCTGAAGAATTACCAATTGCTACCGTATTTAATGAATTAAATATTGAACCCAAAGAAGCACTATTACCAGTTTGACCGTATGCAGCTCTTAGTTTAAACAAATTAATTTCTTTTATTTTCCAAAATCCAAAGTTTGCAATATTTAGGGCAAGGGATGCTTTAGGGAAAGAGTAGAATTTACCTTTATCTCCATTTAAAGTTGACCGATCACGTCTTATACCGGCTGTTGCAATTATTTTATCATCCCAGTTCATTTCTTGTTGAGCAACCAGACCCTCATCATAAAAACGACCGTTATTTAAGAAGGAAAGCTGTACTTTACCTGTCTGTGGATTGTTTGTTCCTGCAGGAATACCTTCTCCTTGAAACCAAAGCACACGATTGTTTTGATCTAATCTAACTGCACCTGCAGATGTTGTAAGATTGAACTTATTAATATTTACATTGTAAATTAAGAAGCCCTGGATATTTGTGTTTCTCGATCTTGTATTTGTGAAACGAGCAGCTCCTGGGTTAGCTCTTTGTCTTTGAAATTGTACATCCTCGGGCATGATAACAGCATTTTCCTGTGCTACAACATCTACCCCACCCTGAAGACTTAATTTTAAACTTTGTTTGTCTCTTCTTAACAAATACATGTTGGAAGAAAATGATGTTATAAAGCGATTCACTCTTTCATTATTAATCCCTTTATCAACTATTTCTAATGGGTTTTGACCGGTAAGTGGATTTTCAGGATAAACACCGTTTACAGGAATTTGATTTAACCAATTAGGCAAATACGCCAAGTTATAACCAAGTAAAACACCATTATTATCGTTCCCACTAAAAGAACGATCACTGCTGGTGCTCAAATAATTTGTTGCAACACCTACATCCCACCAAGATGCGGGTTTAAAATCAACATTTAAACGAACAGAATTACGTGAATATCCTGTTCTTTTTTGAATAC
>JANLVW010000089.1:0-1243 GCA_031364205.1 Ferruginibacter sp. | reverse complement strand
CACGCAAATGTGTGTTTGAACAAACTCCCTTTTTGTTAAGCGATACGGTTGGTTTTATTCGCAAACTTCCGCACCATTTGGTGGAAAGTTTTAAGAGTACATTAGATGAAGTGAGAGAAGCAGATGTATTGCTGCATGTTGTGGATATTGCGCATCCACAATACGAAGAACAACTTGCAGTTGTAAACAAAACCCTTGCAGAGCTTGGCTGTACAGATAAACCAACGATTACCATTTTTAATAAAATGGATAAGTTTGAAGAAGTAACATTCGATGAATGGCTTGAAGAAGATGTAAAGAAAGATATTCTGCGGGAGTTAAAAGAGCGCTGGGAAGAAAGCACAAAAGGCAACTGTGTTTTTGTATCTGCTATTGATAAAAAGAACTTTGATGTATTAAGGCAAACGATACTACATAAAGTGAGGGATATGTACCAGGTTAGGTATCCATACAAAGCAGAATATTTTTATTAATTCGTTTATCTCGATGGAAAGAAAATATAAGTGGTATAAGATTGCAGACAGCCTTGAAGATATTTTATTTTCGGATAATGGATTGGCTGAATGGGAAATAAACGGTAAAAAAATTTGTCTCTCTTTTTTTAAACAACAATTATGCGCCACTTCATTAAAGTGCCCACATGCCGGCGGTAATTTGAGCCATGGACATGTAGATGATAATGGTAATATTGTTTGTCCGCTGCACCGGTATAAATTTTCAATACAAACGGGTAGAAACGTAACCGGCGAAGGGTATTATCTTAAAACTTATCCTTTAGAAAAAAGAGCCAATGGTTATTTTTTAGGAATAGAAGAAAAGGGAATATTTAATTGGCTAAAATAATTGCATTTATATTTGTTTTAGAGACAAAAATCTCTATTTTTGCATCCCGCCGAGAAATCGGGGGAAGATTCCTACTTAGCTCAGTTGGTTAGAGCATCTGACTGTTAATCAGAGGGTCGCTGGTTCAAGTCCAGCAGTGGGAGCAAATACAGTAAAGGGTTTCAGCATTTTTGCCTGAACCCTTTTTTCATTTGGTACATACAATGCACATACAGAATGCTGTTGATAACTTTTTCATAAGATGTATGTTATTTTTTTTGTAAAAGTGGAACATCGGGGAAATTAATACTATCACTGCCTTCTTACTTCTGTTATTCAATATTTCATACATCGAATTAATACTATTATCAGGGTTAATTTATTCAGCCGAAACGGCATTATCCCTGTCAGTGGTTTTTAT
>JANLVW010000073.1:0-7982 GCA_031364205.1 Ferruginibacter sp. | reverse complement strand
GAGCATTCAACGGAACTACAAAAGCAAGGTTGGCAGGCAATTTTAAACAATTTTAAAAAGTACACTGAAAATAATTAATTCATTGTCATTGTAACAACGGTAAAATTTTTGGTGGAAGAATATTTGCCCATTTTAAATATTCTTTCTCTGATGGATGCAAATTGTCAGGGGCAATAAGTGTTTTATCTGTAGCAGCTCTGCAGCTAGAAGGTATAATAGTATAATTAATTTACATTTACAGGGTTACCTGTTTGTTCATTGCATTAAACCAATCTATTTCTCTTGTAATTTGCTCAGCTTTGCCCTAACGAAAAGGGGCTTTACACTATAATCTGGAATGCTCAACACAAAAACCCTTTCCTTTTTTGCTCCTGCACATTCAATAGCCTTGTTCAAACATTGCAAAAATCTTATTTTATTCATAGCGGTATTTACTAGTTGAAACTGATCATTTAAACCTATCAGATGAGCTACAAATTCAAATGGGGATGATAAAAGGTTTCCTGAAACGGCTAATTCGTTTAAAAGACTTTGCGTTGACTATCCTGTTCTGGCTATAATTTGAGAGGGGTATTTTAGGTTGATGCTGGATGCAGTAAGAATAGATATTGTTTCAAACGGAAATCTTTCTAGCTCAGGTACTGATTCTCCAATCATATAACTATTAATTATGGCAAGGATCCTTTTTTGTGAATTTGGTGCAGGATTGGTCGTTGTGCCAAATGTGGGCAAAGTATCCTTTTTGCAGGATTGTGGAGTTACAAAAAGAAAGCTGACAAGACAAAGAGCAAAATTGAAAAAAACTTGAAACTGAGCATTTGTATTAATAAATCTATTTCAATGAAAAGATTATCGTGTTTAAAATTGTAAATTATTTTAATAAAATTTACTAAATTCTATTGTGCAAGCTACATAAGGAATAAGTTTATGTAATTTTCAATTAAAGTAAACCTAAGTTATTGATATTTAGTGCGTTTATTCGGTAACTCTTCCCTTTTTTTAAAATAGAAGACATAATTCTAACATAATTTAGATTTTTTTATATAAATTTCTTACTTTTGCAATCCTAAATTTGGATTCGATATGTTAGCAATTGTAAAAATAGCTGGTCAACAATTTAAAGTAAAAGCAGGAGACAGCTTTTACGTTCCTCACATTGAGGGTAAAACAGGAGATTCTGTTGAATTTTCTGAAGTATTGTTCACACAGAACGGAGATGATGTTTTAATTGGAGCAGGCGTAAAAGCAATAGTAACTGCAGAAATTATTAGCGACCTGGTTAAAGGCCAAAAGGTAATTGCCTTTAAAATGAAAAGAAGAAAAGGTTTCCGTAAAAAGCACGGTCATCGTACTCAGTATACTCATTTAAAAGTTACTGCAATAGCTTAGTTGTTTGTCCTAATATTTTGTTGAATAATCTTCACAAAACAACCGGCAATAAACAACAAAACTTTAATAAAATAAATAAGAAAAAATGGCACATAAAAAAGGTGAAGGTTCCGTGAAAAACGGTCGTGATTCACAGAGCAAAAGATTAGGCGTAAAAATATTTGGTGGTCAGGCAGCCATTGCGGGCAACATCATTATTCGCCAGCGTGGTACCCAATATCATCCGGGGAAAAACGTTGGTGTTGGAAGAGATTTTACCATTTTTGCTATGGCCGATGGTATGGTTGAATTTAGGAAAACTAAAGGTGATAAAACCTTTGTATCTGTAAATGCTGTAGTAGCAACTGCTTAATTTTTTTATTTTTTTTTGGTAGTATCAAAATAGTATTTATTTTTAAGTATTATTTACTAACCATAATTAAATTCAAAAAATGGCAACAGCAAAAAACGCAGCTCCTAAAAAAGCAGCACCAAAGAAAGCAGTACCTGCAAAGAAGGCAGCACCTGTAAAAAAAGCAGCTCCTGCAAAGAAAGCAGCTCCAGCAAAAAAAGCAGCTCCTGCAAAGAAAGCAGCACCGCTTAAAAAAGCAGCTCCTGTAAAGAAAGCGGCTCCAGCTAAAAAAGCAGCACCTGCTAAAAAGGCAGCACCTGCAAAAAAAGCAGCTCCTAAAAAAGCGATGGCCAAAAAGTAAAAAAACCTGCTTTAAAAATCCTACATTTCATGGGTTCCGATTTTCATCGGAACCTTTTTTATGCCCTGTAAGTCAATACTGCGTGAGTTTCACAAGAAAAGTATTGAACAATGAATTTAATTTCTATTAAATTTATTTATTTTATTCAAATTTTTTAAACAACCATTTTTATTTGTTTTACATCAATTTTAATTTTAATTATTTTTAAAAAATAAATAGGATTAGCAGGCAATAAATTTTAAACTTTACATTTAAAAAAAAGTATTTTTTTGTATGAGCAACTCAGATATAGCAAATTCATTTTCTTTACTTGCAAAACTTATGGAGATAAATGGTGAGAACAGTTTCAAAGCAAAATCATATTCTTCAACAGCATTTGCAATCGAAAAATTACCAATTCAATTATCTGAAATTGAAGTAAATGAGATTCAATATTTAAAAGGAATTGGATCCTCTTCTGCAAAAAAAATAGAAGAATTACTTAAAACAGGTACATTAATTCAACTCGAAGAAATAATCTTTTCAACACCTCCCGGTGTTTTAGAGATGATAAAAATTAAAGGACTGGGACCTAAAAAAATTAATAAAATCTGGAAAGAGATGGAGCTTGAAAGTGTTGGTGAATTATTGTATGCATGCAAAGAAAACAGACTCAAGCTTTACAAAGGATTTGGAGAAAAAACCCAGACAGCAGTTTCGGATTACATAGAATTTTATTTAAAAAACAAAGGCAGTTACCTTTATTCACAAACAATAAATATTGCAGAACAATTCAAACAATTATTCCAAAATATATTCGATAAAAAAAACGTTTTTATTACTGGAGATTTTGCAAGGCAAATAGAGATAATTTCTCTATTGGAATTTGTCATAAATGAAGATGTAAATATTGTAGAAAACACCATTCTTAATATAGAAGAATTCCAATTATTAACTAAAGACCAAAATGAACTTTTGTACAAAACCGAAACGGGAATAAATATTAAAATTTATGCTATTAAGGAGAACGTTATTGAGAAACTAATTGAAACGTCTTCATCTGTTTCTTTTTACGAAGCCTTAAAAAGCAATATTGAAATTGCAAACAGCGAACAACACTATTTTCAAATAAGAGATTTGCCTTATTTACCCGCTTTTGTTAGAGAAGATGCAGCAATTTTGGCTCAAAAGGATTACCTACATGAGCACCTGCATGAAAAAGATATTAAAGGCTTGATACATTGCCACAGCAAGTGGAGCGATGGCAATAATAATATTGAAGAAATGGCAAATGCATGTATTGAAAAAGGTTTGGAATACATGGCCATTAGCGACCACAGCAAAACCGCATTTTATGCACAAGGTTTAAATGAAGTGCAGATTAAAATGCAGCAAATAGAAATTGATGAAATTAATATAAGGTTATCACCTTTTAAAATATTTAAAAGTATAGAAAGTGATATTTTAAATGATGGAAGCCTGGATTACACAAACAGTATATTGAGCACTTTTTATTTGGTAATAGCATCTGTGCACAGTAATTTAAAAATGACGGAAGAGAAGGCAATGAAAAGATTGTTAACTGCAATTGAAAACCCTTACACAACTATATTGGGGCACTTAACAGGTAGATTATTGTTGAGTAGGCCGAGTTATCCTTTAAACTTTAAAAAGATAATTGATGCTTGCGCAGCTAACCATGTGGTTATAGAATTGAATGCAAACCCAAACAGACTTGATATTGACTGGAGGGAAATAAAATATGCATTAGATAAAAACGTACTGATTTCTGTAAATCCTGATGCGCACAGTTTAAAAGGAATTGATGATATTAAGTATGGGGTGTTCTCAGCGCAAAAGGCAATGCTGACAAAAGAAAAAAATCTAAGTAGTTTTTCTTTACAAAATTTTAATGATTTTGTAGATAATAGAAAAAGAATAAAGGGAATTTAATAATATTTTTTATTTAGCTAAGGGTAAAGTTAAAAAGAAAGAAGTGCCATTTGCGGATGTTTCGTAGTTCAGATCTCCCCCAGCCTGTTCTGCCATTCTTTTACACATGGCCAAACCCAAACCTGTTCCTGAAGATTTTGTGGTAAAATTAGGCATAAATAATTTCGGTTTTATTTCATCACTTATGCCGATGCCGTTGTCGGTAATTTTAATTTGAACATTATTATTGATGAGCGTTTCGTTAATAATAATATGCGGTTTTATAGGTTCGTTTACTGCCTGAATTCCGTTTAAAATTAAATTGGTCAATATCCTGTTTACATGGGTTTTATCGGCTTTAATCATAATTGTTTCATCTGTAAAATTCCAGGTAAAATTATGATTCCCGTCATTGCTGTATAATTGCTTTATAGAAAGTAGTGCATCATTAATATTAAAAATTTCGGGTGAAGCTTTTTCTATGGTTGCAAAACGGCTGAATTCCCCGGCTATCCGGCTTAAATGATCAATCTGTTCAACCAGTGTAGCAGAAACTCTGGCACCAAGTTCTTTAATATTTGGTGCACCATTTTCAATAGATTTTTGCAGAAACTGCATACTTAGTTTCATAGGCGTAAGTGGATTTTTTATTTCATGCGCAACCTGTTTTGCCATTTCCTGCCAGGCACTTTCTCTTTCACTTTTTGCAAGCGCAGCAGCACTTTCATCCAACTTTAAAAGCATTTTATTGTATTCCTTTACCAGTGCACCTATTTCATCATTTCTATTCCAAATCATTCGCTCATTGGTTTTACCAAGATTAATTTTTTTCATTTTATCGCTTATAAAAGAAAATGAATTTGTTATTCTATTGGTGATGATGAGCGCAACTATTCCTGCAATTAAAAAAATAAATGCATTGAGGTTAATAATAGTAATTAAAAAATTAGATATCTCTTCTTTAATTTTGGTCTGGGAAATATAATTAGGAATATTTAAGTATGCAACATCATTACCAGCACTGTCTGTTACAGGAATATAGCCACTAATAAATTCCAGAGTTCCAATCTTTTCTTTTTGAAAATACTGAATTTCTTTACCGTTATTTAAATGATAATAAGCCAAAGGATTCATTTTTGTGCTTACAATTCCTTTTAAATAGGGTAGTGGCAGAGAAGAGATTTGTAAATTGCCTGAAAGGCTGTAAAGATTTATATCAAGCCCATAAATCTTTGCAAGATTGTTGACGAAAATTTCACGGGGAGACGCAGAGTTTAAATAATTGTGATCTAAAATATTTTCCTGTATTTTTTCGTTCGCTAGATTTGCTGTAAGTTCTTCCTCCACATTTTTTATAGTTCTGCTCAGCGTCTCCTTATTATTACTTTCGTATCTGTTTATAAAAAATAAAATGGTTGCAATACCTATTATTAGAAAGGAAAAAATACTAAAAAATATAATGGTTCCATGCACTTGTTGCTTGATGGTTAATTGAAATTTTCTTCTTAAATTACTTATTTTAAGCTTTGATTTTATAAGCGTTGCTACTAACCATGATAAAGAACTTAAAATTAAAAAAGAACAAAAAAGGTATGAAAACAATGTAATTAATTCTATAAGAATTCTGTTTTCTTTTACAAGAACAACATATTTTTCTGAACCTGCATTGTACCAAAGTTCGTTGTAATCATTTTTTGTATCCATTAAAAAAGATCTTCCCGCAAAATATTTTTCCTGGTAAAGGGATGAAAATGCATAATTATTATGACTGCTTATGAGTTTTCCTTTTTCGTATACGGCAAATGAATAGTCATTTGAATTTTCTATTGAATTATTGATATTTCTGTTAAAAAGTTCAGGCGAGAGATTTTGTGCTGCTGAATTTCGTGCTTTTATTACAACAAATACATAACCTAGTAATGCATTATTAAAATCTCTTACAACTATTCTTGAAACATAATTTATTTCGTCGTAGCTGGAATAATAATACTTTAACCCATTTACTGCTGTTGGTTTTGCCTGGGTTAATAATATACCCGTAATTGAATTATAGGAAACCGGATCCTGATTGTAAAGTGGATTTTCCTGGCTATCATAAACCAAAACTTTGGTTTCATACTTATCAGAATAGCTGCTGAAATTATTATTAATTAAGCTGTCTCTAAGTAGCGAAGCAGTCTTCTCTTTATAAAATAAATTAAATTTCGTAGCAAGCAGTGTAGGATTAAAATCAGTTAAAGTTGTATTTAATAAAATGTTGTTTATAGGATTGGATCTCGCTGCAATCAGCTCAGCATAATGCTGCCTGTTCTTTATTTCTTTTCTGCCGTTTTCAGAAATGATGATCAAAGAAATAGATGCAGAAAAAAAGAAAAGCCAGAAAATTAACCTAGAAATAATTATGCTGCGGGAGAAGATTCCTGAAAGTTCATTTTTAATTAAATAGAAAAACAGCAGTAGCCATAAAAGTCCATAGAGTTCAAAACCTCCGTTTATATTTCCTACTTTAAATGAAAGTAAAAATAAACCCAATACAGTAATTAGTAAAAAAAATGGAATAGTAAAAGAGGGAAATAAAGTTTGTAAAAGAAAAAAGACTGTTCTGCAAAAATAATAATAGCTTATGGCAATGCAACAAAGCACAACAAAACCAATTATGCTGTAAATATTGAGTGTAAAAAAGTTAAGTACATCAAAAGAAATTTGTGAATCGGCCACCATTGATTTTATTATTTCAGTAGTAGCATAGGTTATAAATAATATAGCAAATACAGCAATATTTAAAACAATCCATTTTTTAAATCCGCTTGAATCTTTGTCATAAAAAGATTCCTGTTTAATATGATTTTTAATAAAACTGATAATCCAGAAAAAAAATAGGGAATTTATTAACAAATCTCCTAATGACCTAAGAATAAGCCCTGATCCATAAATACTAGGATCAAACAGTTCAAAGCTGCGGAGTTGTAGAATATTAAAAAAATAATAACTTAAGAACCTTAATACCAAAAGAGATCCAGATAAAAATGTAACAGCATAGATAAAGCCCCGTTTTGCATAAAGTTGAAGGGATGTAAAATGTAAGAAAAGTAGAAGAGGAATTAGTGAGCATATTCTTAGCCATATTGTAATTCTGGAATTTAATTTTTCACCAGGATTAATATTCTTTAAAGAAAACAAAAATGTTCCTTTACGGTTAAGTACTTCATTTTGATTTTTTTGAAAATTAATTTCGAAATTTGATCCCATCAAAGGATCTGTAATAAAATTATTTTCCAAGTAGTTACTTGCTATGCTGTATTGCCATTTTATTGGGGTCAAGCTTATAATAATATTATTACCAATATTATTTTTCTGAATAAAAAAATATCCATTTACCAATTTTTTAAAAAAGCAATTTTCTTTATTGCTTTCGACAGAACTATCGGGAATAATATTTTGTGTACTCCAAAATATTAATTGGTTGAAGCCTTTTACATTTTTATAAACGAAAATGTATTGTCTGTATTTATTTTGTTCATCAAATAAAGAAATATCTTTTTGAGAAGCAATCAGTTTATCTACGGCAACTTTATTTTGAGTAATTTTTTCAAACTCATTTTCTGATTGATTAATTTGAGCCTGCAGCTTTTGAGTATATGTTTTTGTTAAGCTTTTGGCGGAAGGGGCTTTACCAGTAAAGATTGATACAGCAAGCAGCAACAAAGAAATCAGTAAAAGATAAATATTATCTTTTAAAAAACGATTTGGTATACCAGGTATTTGCAATTTTAAGTTTTGCTAAAATGTAAAATTATAAATTTTCTTTTTTCTTAACTTCATTCCATACTGCATCCATTTCTGTAAGACTCAAATCTTGCAATGATTTATTTTGTGCTGTTGCTACAGCTTCAATAGCCATAAATCTTCTTATAAATTTTTTGTTTGTTCGCTCAAGTGCACTATCAGCATCTATCTGCAAAAACCTTGCAAAGTTTACAAGCGAAAAAA
>JANLVW010000037.1:0-1124 GCA_031364205.1 Ferruginibacter sp. | reverse complement strand
AATCAGGTAAGCTCAGTAAACATATTCGGGCAAAAAAGATATGCCATGCGTTTGTGGCTCAACCCTGATAAGATGTCTGCCTTTAATGTAACTTTTAGTGATATCAGAACTTCCTTAAACGCTGAAAATATAGATCTTCCTCCCGGTAAAATTTATGGCGACAATACGGAACTTACCATTAAAACCGTTGGCAGGCTTACATCTGAAAAAGAATTTCAGGATTTGCTTATTAAACAGGATGCTGCCGGTATTGTAAGGTTAAGAGATGTTGCAAGGATAGAAATTGGTCCGGAACAATTGGAACAAGGCTGGAAATACAATGGTGTAAATGCGGTTGGTATTGTAATTATTCCACAACCCGGTGCAAACAATATTCAGATAGCTAACGATTTTTATAAAAAATTAGAGTCCATAAAAAAACTGAATAAGTCAGATATTGAACTGAATGTGTTACTGGACAATACACAGAACATACGCAAATCTATTAGTGAGGTAGAAGAATCTCTGATGATTTCTTTTGCTTTTGTTGTATTGGTAATTTTCTTCTTCTTCCGTGACTGGCTTACTGCTATCAGGCCGTTTATCGATATTCCGATTTCTTTGGTAGCAACTTTTTTCATCATGTACATTTCGGGCTTTTCAATAAATATCCTCACATTGTTGGGTATTGTTTTGGCAACTGGTTTGGTGGTTGATGATGGTATTGTTGTAACAGAAAATATTTTTAGAAAGCTCGAAGAAGGGTTACCAATAAAACAGGCTGCATTAGAAGGAAGTAAGGAAATATTCTTTGCCGTAATTTCCACTTCTATAACACTGGCAATTGTTTTTTTACCCGTAATATTTTTAGAAGGTTTTATTGGAAGATTGTTTCGTGAATTTGGTATTACACTTGCATCTGCCGTTCTCATTTCCGCATTTGTATCTCTTACCATTACACCGGTATTAAATGTTGTTATGCGCAGAAAAAAACCCGGACACGGTAAGTTTTACATGAAGACAGAACCTTTTTTTACAGGAATGGAAAATGGTTACAAAAATTTATTGACAGGCTTTTTAAAAGTAAGATGGTTGGCATGGATTATCCTCATCGTGTGTTTGATAATGGGTTTCTTTATTGGTAT
>JANLVW010000028.1:0-2463 GCA_031364205.1 Ferruginibacter sp. | reverse complement strand
AAAAATTCCAACTTAAAAACAGGGGCTTACTGCGAGAAGGTTTTGCAGCAGATATTGTAGTATTTAATGAAGCAACGGTTCAGGATCTATCCACCTATGAGCAGCCACATCGATACTCTACAGGTTTTAAATATGTATTGGTAAATGGGCAGGTTGTGATTGAGGATGAGCAACACAATGGCACAAGGAGCGGTATGGTATTAAGAAAATAAAACTTTAAAGGATGTGTCATCCGACCAAAAAAGTAAATCGGCCATTAGTTTAGTAGCTTACGTTTCCTATAGATTTCTTTACGAAGATTGTTAAAAAACCTGACCCTTTCTTTTTCCCCAACTTTACTAATCATGGTGGACTTTCCAATTAAGTTTTGCACGTTATTAAAGATAGCAGCATTAAAATTTTCATCTTTGGTTGCAACGAAATAAAGCACACTGTGATTTAAAAATGTGATTTTTGCACCATCCAGCTCCGCTACATAAGTGTTATCACCCAGTATAAGTTCATTTACAAAAAGTCTGTATTCTGCTGAATTACTCTTAGGCTCCTCTCCGATATTAAATTTAACTCCCAATTCTGCCTGTCTTTCAATATGATTAATCAGTTCTTCAACCTTTTGATACAGCAAATGAACATCTTCGATATTTTCAAATGACTCGGATTCATAATAAAAATTGATTTGTCGCAGGGTAGTGTTTATACTTTCAATATTCCATATTTCTGTCATTGGAATTTTATTGTAAAGGTTAATGATCTTTTTACTGATATCCTTATATTGATCATATCTCGGATCAATAAAAGAAAATTTTACCTTCTTCATACTATCATAATGTAGGATAGATTTCATCCAGAAAAAATACTTAAATAATGCCAGCTCCGGTATTTGAAAGTGCACAAACGGCGGAATATCCTTCATAAGTATATACATATGTTTATCCGCATGGCTGTTGAAAAAACTAAAATTCTTATACACATTTTGAAGATAATCTTCAAAAGCAGCATCTGAATTATTTTTTAGTTGCCCGGAAAAAATAAATGTGTCAGATTGAAGATTTAAAAAGTTATCAAGCGATACTTTATAGTGGGAACTCAATTTAGCCATTTCTTCAAAATTGATCGGTTTTTCACCCCGTATTCTACGATATGCGCTGTCGCTACTTATGTCCAACACTTCTGCTAGATCATCTACCATAGAAATATGACCGGGTAAATTTCCTTTTATATGCTGAAAGAAAAGCTGCTGTATACGCGGTGAGTCCATAGTGTTTAGTTTGTTAATTTATACTAATCTGTTTTAAGTATTTTAGTAATAATTGCAAATGAATATAGTGCAATTAACATTAGTTGCAAAATATACTACGAAAAAAGTGACTGAACGATCAGTAAAGGAAAATATACTGGTTTTTCAATTCCTCTACAGATTTATCAATTAAAAAAATATCTGATAACTGATTAGTTTTGAATTCGTAATTTTTTTGAGAGGACTCAGATAAAATTGCACACAGATAAAAAGTAATTGATTTGTAAATGCTTCTGGAAAAAAAGGATATTGGCAAGTATGTTGTTTATTTTTAATCTGTAGGTATTTGTGGGCAAATAAAAGTCACTAAAAACCTCTTTCTTAATGTGAAAAAATTTTTTGTTAATATTATTTAAGACTTTTTAGAGGGTTTCGAAGTCTTCAAAAGTTGTTTGGGGATTCAACTTTTTGAAGACTTTTTTTATTTTTCCAATATTAGAAAAATGATTTAAAAAAGAAGTTGTCCACCAACTACGAGTATTCTAATTTTTAATTGGACTCTATTTCCAAATTAAATTTCTTAATTAAATGTTTCATAAAACAATTTGTTTCTATTATTGGAAATATTAAATTAATATTTACGGTAAATGTGTAGAAATGCAAATTTAGTAATTGGCGACATTATCCGAAAATATGCCTCCGCCTATTTCAAATCCATTATTACTACCCCAATGCATTATTCTCCTTTCTTTTGCTTACTTTTGCACCCCGTTCACAATTAACGGTAATAAATATTTTTAATAAACAAAAATCAGGGAAATGAGCAATTACGAATTGATGGTGATTTTTACCCCTGTGCTTTCTGAGGAGGAATATAAAACCGCCCAGAAGAAATTTGAAACGCTGGTTACAGAAAACGGCGGCGAAATTATGCACAGCAACCCATGGGGACTAAAATCACTGGCGTATCCTATTGCCAAAAAGACTACCGGTCTTTATTGGGTAATGGAATACAGTGCGCCAACCAGCTTCAATGAAAAGTTGAAAATTCAACTTTTGCGTGACGAATCCGTTATGCGCCAAATGTACACTGTACTCGATAAATACGCCGTGGAGTATAACGCTAGAAAGAGAAGTGGTGTAAAACATTTTGAACCATCTAAAAAATCGGAGGCATAAACCATGGCAAAAGCAAACGAGATTAAATATCTAACAGCAATTAAAGC
>JANLVW010000024.1:0-5602 GCA_031364205.1 Ferruginibacter sp. | reverse complement strand
ACATTGTCAAATTGAAATGCACCGTTTTTATCTGAAATAACTGTATAAGCAGTGGTAGAATCAGCAGATCTTAAAAGTTTCACTGTTGCACCTGTGAGTGCTGTTTTAGTAGTTTCATCCGTTAAAATACCCTTTACTGTTTGAGATGTAAGTGTGTTTGCAGAAAAGAACAGGAGTGCAATGGTTGCAAATAGAAATTTGTACATATAAAATTTGATTATTAATTCGTAAGACGTTGTAATAGTATAAAACCTGCGACGGCATCTGCAAAAATATTGCCGTGTAAATTTTAATAACCGTTTTACGAACTGTGCGTTAAATTTGCAGCATATTTAAAAGATAAAAATATGGAGTATAGTAAAATAATATCAGTTACAGGATTAGGCGGGTTGTATGAGCTTGTGGCTTCTAAAGCGGACGGGGCTGTTGTTAGGTCGCTTGAGGACAACACAACCAAATTTGTAAGCAGCAGGGTACATAATTTTTCTCACCTGGAAAGTATTGAAATTTATACTGTACGGGATAATGTTAACCTGGTGGATGTGCTGACTGCAATGGACAAAGCCAGCGGTACACTACCTGATGAAAAAGATACTGCCGCTATAAAAAAATACTTTGAAAAGGTATATCCTGATATGGATTTTGAAAGAGTATATGCCAGCGATATGAAGAAGATGGTGAAGTGGTTTGAAATTCTGGTAAATGCTGATGTGGAAATTAAAGTGACTGAACATGCAGCAGGTGAAGAGGCAATTGACGGGGAAGAAAAACCGGCAATAGTTGTAGAAAAAAAAGTAACAGCTAAAACGGCTACACCAAAAGCAGCAGCTATAAAAAGTGGTCCTGCAAAAAAGATTAACAGCCCAAGGAAGATGGCATAAAAAATATAAGACAAGAGATACAAGACATAAGATTAAAGCCAAAAGTTTTAGGACAAAGAAAGTTGCAAGTTGCAATTTCGATTATAAATAAGTGGTTTGACGATCTTGTCTTTTACACTTATTTGTTTTTTATAATTAAGGTTATTTATGAATCCCGAAGGGGTTCAACCTTGCCTAACAATGGGCGCAGTCCATGGGATATAATAAAAGCACAAAAAGAAATATTGCTGAAAGGCTGCGGGGTAGGAGTGGAAATATTTTTTTTATATCGCTTCGGCTAATAAAAAGATTGCAACGGATAGCCAGAAACAATGTTGGTTACTGTCAACTGTTAACAGCCCTAAGCCCTGATCTCAATAATAATATCTCATTACTTAATACTCATTTATGTACACAGCTGCTATAAAAAAACTTGAAAGGCATTTTCTCCCTAAAGAATTTACCGTAACTGATTGGACTTCGCTGGAACCTTATTTTAAATTATTGGTGGATAGAGAAATTACGGATAAAGCCACGCTGGAAAAATGGTTGCTGGACATGAGTGAAATTGAGGCGGTTGTAAATGAAGATGCCTGCTGGCGGCAGATAAAAATGACTTGCGATAATGAAAACAAGGAACTTGAAGATGCGTTCAATTTCTTTTGCATGGAAATACAGCCGCAGGTGCAGCCTTACAGCGATGCCTTAAATAAAAAACTGCTGGCCTCACCATATTTGCAGGAGCTCGATCAGGAAATATATCATACTTATATAAGAAGTACACAAAACAATGTGGATCTTTTTAGAGACGCAAATATTCCAATACAGGCAGAAATTGCTGTGCTGCAGCAACAGTTTGGGCAAATTACCGGTGCCATGATGGTTACTGTAAACAACCAAGAGTATACGTTGCAACAGGCTGCTAAATTTCTAGAAAATGAGGATAGAAATTTAAGAGAAGAAGTTTATTTAAAAATACAACAAAGAAGGCTTGAGGACAAGGGAAAGCAGGATGAATTGTATGACAAATTGATAGCACTGCGCAACAGCGAAGCAACTAATGCTGGCTTTTATAATTACCGAGATTACCGTTTTAAAGAACTTGGAAGATTTGATTATACAAAAGATGATTGCTATAAATTTCACGATGCAGTAAAGCAACATGTAATGCCGCTGGTAAATGAAATTTATAAAAAGAAAAAAGAAAAGTTGAGGCTTGAAATCCTCCGCCCATGGGATTTAGATGCAGAACCTGCCGGTACAAAACCGCTTCGTCCTTTTGAAAACAGTGAAGAATTATTGAACAAATCAGTTGAATGTTTTACACAATTGCGTCCTTTTTTTGGTGAATGTTTGCAGCGCATGAAGGAGATGCAGCACCTGGATCTTGAAAGTAGAAAAGGCAAATCGCCGGGTGGTTATAATTGTCCGCTGGCAGAAAGCGGTGCCCCGTTCATTTTTATGAATGCAGCAGGACAAATGCACGATGTAACAACGATGGTGCACGAAGGTGGACATGCAATTCATTCGTTTTTAGCACACCCTTTACCTCTTAATGGTTTTAAGGAATACCCAATGGAAATTGCAGAAGTTGCAAGTATGGCCATGGAACTTTTTAGCATGGACTACTGGGAAACATTTTTTGATAATGCTAATGACCTTGCCCGTGCAAAGGAACACCAACTGGAAAGAGTGATTACTATTTTTCCGTGGATAGCCATCATTGATAAATTTCAACATTGGATTTATGAGCATGCAACGCATACACACGAAGAACGAACTGCTGCGTGGGTTGCAACCCTTGCAGAATTTACAGATGATGTAATTGATTACACAGGTCTTGAAACTTTTAGAGATAATGCCTGGCAGCGGCAACTGCATTTATTCGAAGTACCTTTTTATTATATTGAATACGGAATTGCACAGCTTGGTGCAATTGGTATGTGGATGCAGTATAAAAAAGATCCTCAAAAAGCTTTGGATAATTATGCTTATGCCTTAAGCCTTGGTGGCACAAAAACATTGCCTGACTTATACAAAGCTGCGGGTTTGGAATTTGATTTTAGTCCTGAAAAAATTATGGTATTGATGGACTTTATGAAGGCTGAGATGTAGGATGTTTATATTTTAAATAAATGTAAATTCGTAAAAAATAAGGTATGGAAGAGTTAATATTTTTAGTAGAAGAAAGTCTTGAAGGCGGCTTTACAGCTAAAGGCTTAGGCATTTCCATTTTTACCCAGGGTGAAACCTACGAGGCTTTGAAATTAGCAGTTATAGATGCTGTACATTGTCATTTTGATGATGACAAAAAAAGAATTATCCGTTTGCATATTGTTAGTGAAGAAGTTATTGCTGCATGAAATTACCAAGAGATATTAGCAGTAACCAATTAATTAAAAACCTAAAGCCATTGGGCTATATTGTTACACACCAAACAGGTAGCCATATAAGATTATCTACTGAGCAAAATGGTCAGCACCATATTACAATTCCACAACATGATCCCTTAAAAATCGGAACGCTTGCGGCAATCCTTGCTAATAATGCTGCACATTTTAATCTTTCAAAAAATGAATTAATTGAACTTGTTTTCTCTCATTAATTTCTTTCAATAATATTTCATTCTGTTTTTATAAATTATCTAAATAAACCAAGGGCTGCATGAAAAAAATATTTTATTTCTTTTTCTTCTTTACAGCTGTCTACTTTGTTACATCCTGCGGTAAAGATGGAGCTGGTCAGCCGATTGCTGTTGGAGGTGAACTGCCCTCAAATTATATTATTATAAGTGATGGTGCATTTTCGCCAAGCAGTGTTACTGTTGTTAACGGTTCATCTATCACATTTGTAAATCGATCCGGCACTGCAAAAGGAATTTATTCGTCGGATAGTGTTGTTATAAACAAGCAAAATATTACAGATAATACTTCTTACTTTTTTAAAAAAGATACTGTGGGTACCATTAATTTTAAAATGGCCGGTAAGCCTTCTGCATCAGGCTCCATCACATTTACTCCTTAGTTTTTTTTACTATTTAAAAAAAGATAACCGTCGGCAAGCATGTATTTTTATAGACTTATGCTTTTACAAATTGCTCCTTATTTTGGTTACCTAGCTTCGCTGTTTTTTAATTATTGCCCTGCTGGTAAATGGCGATATTAAATTTAGAATTTACAACATACTCGGAACGATTTCTTTCATTATCTAAGGGATTATTTTTAGCGCATGGCTTCTATTGCTTACCAAAGTAATTTTTTTCTTTATAAATATTTATTATCTGCGAAAGCTATACGCACACAAAGAAGATTTTGAGTTTATAGAATTTAGCGGAGATGAGAAACTGGCGCTGAAGTTTTTACATTTTTATAAAGAAGATATTAAAACCTGTTTTCCAGATTTTAATGAAACACAGCTGAGAGGCAGTCTTAATTTCGTAGTGTTAAGAGATTTGGTAATAGCAAATATTTTTAACGCACAAATTTTAGAAAATGCTGATACAGTTGTGGTGCTGAATTACACTACTTTAAAATAGAGAGATTTTAAAGTGGGAAAGTTCATTTTTGAAAAAGAGAAACAGTATTTAATTTTAAAAGGCAGGGCAAGGATAGTTTATGAAAATGTAGCTAATAAAAGCCATATGCATTATTTAAAAACTTTGTATTTTAAAGAATAGGAAAGTGGGTTTACGAAAATGGGTTAAGATTTTTTGCTCACAGATTATTACAGATTTTTTCGGTCTTTTCCTGTGTAAATCTTCTAAATCTGTGAGCCTAATTATGTAGATAATCAATATTTAAAAAAGATTTTACCCTATAAATCCTTAAGGTATCCTTAACTTAAATCTACTACTGAATTAATTATATCCAACAGTAAATTGGAAGTAAAAAATTACCTTTACGCCATGCCCAAATATTTAGATGAATTGAATGAACCGCAGCGTGAAGCGGTACTCCATAAAGATGGTCCGATAATGATAATTGCCGGTGCAGGAAGTGGAAAAACCAAAGTGCTTACAACACGTATTACGCATTTAATGGCGCATCACAGTGTTGATGCTTTTAATATTCTTGCCCTTACTTTTACTAACAAAGCTGCAGCCGAAATGAAGGCGAGGGTGGAAAAAATTCTTGGTAACTCAGAAGCAAGAAACCTTTACATCGGTACTTTTCACAGTGTGTTTGCCCGCATATTGCGCAGCGAAGCACCCAAACTTGGTTTCCCAAGTAACTTTACAATTTATGATACGGATGATGCAAAAAGTGTGGTAAAAACGGTTATTAAAGAAATGGAGCTGGATGATAAACAGTATAAACCAAATGTGGTTTACAACAGAATTTCATCAGCAAAAAATGCACTTGTTGGCCCTGTGGAATATATAAATGATTACAATTTGCAGCAGGAAGATGCAAGAGCAAACCGTCCTTTGCTTGGGCAGATTTATGATGCCTACAGCAAACGCTGTTTTAAAAACGGTGCTATGGATTTTGATGACCTGCTGTTTAAAATGTACATCCTGCTTAAAAACTTTCCGGATGCTTTAAGCAAGTACCAGCGCAAGTTTAAGTACATTATGATTGATGAGTACCAGGATACTAACACCGCTCAATACGAGATTATAAAACTGTTGGGTGCCATGCATGAAAATGTTTGTGTGGTGGGCGATGATGCACAAAGTATTTACAGCTTTCGTGGTGCAACTATCGAAAACATTTTACAGTTTGAAAAAGATTACGACGAAG
>JANLVW010000017.1:0-1228 GCA_031364205.1 Ferruginibacter sp. | reverse complement strand
GAAGAACGGCGGTAATGACACATTGAATCCACCGTAGGCATACAGCAACGTTGGATTCGTTCCATCAAGTTTCAAGCCTTTTTTATAAGTGATAAACATTGGGACTTTCGTCCCGTCTTTACTGGTATAAAAAACCTGTTTGGTTTCGTAAGCATCAGGATTAAAAGCAACTTCGGGTTTTCTAAACATGCTGCTTTTGCCACTGGCAACATCATACTTGTAAATGGTTGGTGGAACGGTGAAAGAAGTGAAAACATAAAACAATGTTTTATCATCAGCATGACCACCAATGTTGCCCCCGTTGCCAAGGCTCGGGTATTTAACTTCGCCTAGTTTTTTGCCTTTAAAGTCATACACATAAGTTCGGGTAGTAACATCTTTTAAATAATCTACAAATAATTTTCCACCGCCGGCATTTGCATTTTGTAAAGGCTCAGTGGTTTCTGCAATAATCGTTTTTGCTGACGCGGCATCCATCGTTTTTATTGGAATAGAAATTACTTTGCCATTAGGAGCCGCATCGTTTGTCTGTAAAATAAAATCAGTCGCAGTATTTTCAACAATATTGTAATGGCTGTTGCTCACATCTTTTATTAATGGTTTAAATGTTTTGTTGGTGGCTGTTAAATCCATCACGTATACGGCGTTTCCGTCAAATCCTTTTCCTCTGTCGCTGATGGTTAAATACAAATACATTTCATCTTCACTTGTGCCTGCTGTGTGAAAACGCTGCGGGTTATTTTTGTCTTCATAAATTAAAACATCTGCAGTTTGTGTGCTACCAACTTTGTGAAACCATACCTGATGATTTTCATTTTTTACACTCAATGCACTTGCACCTTTTTCGGGTGCGGGGTAACGGCTGTAGTAAAAACCATTACCGCTCCAAGCTGCACCACTTATTTTAACCCAATCTAATTTGTCAGCTAAATCCTTTCCGGTGGTCATGTCTCGCACTTTGTAAGTTTGCCAGTCGCTGCCGCCTTCGCTCAAACCAAGCACTGCATATTTACCATCTTTGCTAAGCCCAAAAAGCGTGAGCCTTGTTGTACCTTCTTTGCTTAATTTATTGGGATCAATTACTTCTTCAACTTTTCCATCTAATCCTTTTTGTCTGTACAAAACAGATTGGTTTTGCAGGCCATCGTTTTTATAAAAATAATACCATTCGCCTTTTCTGGCTGGTGCAGAATATTTTGGGTAATTAAAAACTTTTTCAATGGCAGAC
>JANLVW010000013.1:0-1477 GCA_031364205.1 Ferruginibacter sp. | reverse complement strand
GGAGAATAATGAATAACCAATTTGACAATACTACAAAGGCAGGAACTGTAAGTGGAACATTGCTGACAATTTTTGTAAACCTGCGTTATGAAGATGTTTTGAAAACTGTAGTACTGGCGGCGATAGGTGCCTTTGTAAGTTTTTTTGTTTCAGTTGGTTTAAAACATCTTATAAGAACTATGAAAAACCATCGCCGTCGGAAGTGGTGATCTGATGGCAGGTTGTTTAAAAGGTAGCTTAAGGGCTACCTTTTTTTTGTGCAAAGCCCCCTAATAAAAAATGAACCTTATTGAAAGACACATGATTTTATAATTTTATAAATTGACAGCTAAAAAAAATACTTACAATATTATTTATCGTATTAATGTGCATACATGAAAATGATAGCACTTATGGAAATAAATGCTATCATGGCTTTTTAAGGACTAAATTAATCGTTAAGCAGTTTGGGAATGCAACGATATTTTTTCATTCATTAATTTATGCTTTAATAGTTGCATATCTGAACTGACTTTTTTATCTAACACCTTTGCATAATGTTGAGTAGTTTTAATTGACTTATGCCCCAACATTTTAGATACACTTTCAATGGGCACATCATTTTGTAGGGTTATAGTAGTTGCAAATGAATGCCTGGCAATGTGAAACGTTATGGTTTTTTCGATACCGCAAACTGCGGCAATCTCTTTAAGGTAACTGTTCATTTTTTGATTGGAGTAAACCGGTAGTAGCGTATTCTCAGCAATACATTTTGAATTATTAGCATGGCGGTGTAGAACGGCCTGAGCCATGGGAAGAATAGGAATGCTTGAACGAGTGTCTGTTTTAGTGCGGTTGATTTTTATCCTTTTCTCGCCATCAATACCAATAACGACATGATTTTTTGAAAGCTTCTTTACATCACTATAAGCAAGCCCGGTAAAGCAGCAAAATAAAAATATATCCCTCACCTGTGCTAAACGACTTGTAGCAAATTCTTTATCAGCAATTGCCTGAATTTCTTGTTCAGTTAATATTTCTCTTTGTACCTCAATTAAATTGAACTTGTAATTATAAAATGGGTCCTTGGTTATCCAACCATTTCCAAAACAAATGCGCACAATTTTTTTAAAATTTGTAAGATATTTGATGGCCGTGTTGTGAGCACATTTACGAATTACTTTTAAAAAATATTCATACTCCGTTATAAATTCATGATCGATACTTTTAATTGGAAAATCTGATACATTGTATTTGTATTCTATAAATTCAAGTGTATGTCTTAATGATGTGCAGTATCTATCATAAGTACCACTGGCAAAATCTTTACCAATTAAAGTTTTCATTTGCGAATTATGATATTCAAAAACTTCTTTTATTGTTTTACTTTTTTCGGTTATACCGAAATAAGAATTTTTTAGAACCTCAGCAGAAATTAGTTTATCAGTTTCTAAATAAGAATTTTTTAGAACCTCAGCAGAAATTAGTTTATCAGTTT
>JANLVW010000001.1:0-3869 GCA_031364205.1 Ferruginibacter sp. | reverse complement strand
AACAGGATTAAAATACTAAAAGGACAGACCCAAAATGCGATTTTAAATTTCATTGACTGTACGTTTTTGGCTGTGATATAATATGTGCGCATTGTTTCTTGGCAATTGGAAATGCCGAACCTATTTCAGGACTCTACAGTGTACGATTTTCGTATTTAGGTAGACATAGGTTGAAAATACAATATTATTAGCTTTATCACCTGAATGAAGCAAATGGTCGTCACAGCACATATGTGAGCGAAAAGTTTTTCTTACGAAAAGTGAAACAAAATTTGGTTTAATTTTTATAACTTAATGTAAATCATTATTTTAAATAATTTAAAAGTCAACCCCTTCAAATTTTGTAGCAATAATTCCTTTGTTAATATCGTTTTAACTACCGACGGCATATTTTTTGAAATATTATGTATCATTATTAATTATTAAAAAACTTTTATGAAAATCCAAAACATTTTTTTAACAACTGTTTTCCTTTCCATTGCCACTGTATTTATGGTAAGTTGTAAGAAGGAACAAAATTCAGCTTCTCCCGGTATTTCTTATCAACTTCAAACTAAAAACAGAGCGTCTGTAGTGGGTCGTGTAGAATCAGGCAATATTGTTTGGACTTCGGGCTTTGGTAATGCTACAGAAGTGAAATTTGAGAGCAAAGGACCAAATGGCAAATTAGAGTATAAATCTAATTTGCAACAGCGCATAGATTTATTTTCGGGCGTTTCTGTAATTGGTAATATTACACTTCCTCCAGGTACATACCAAGAGGTGGAATTTGACGTAGAACTGAATCCGACGGCAACTGAACCCGCATTTTTATTAAATGGTTCATATACTTCTACAGGACCTACTACTCCTGTAAGCTTTGTTATTTCAACTCCTTTTGAAATAAAGACTGAAATGAACAATGTTACTGTTTCTGCCAATAATGGTTACAATGCCCTTACATCACTGAACCTTTCTTTGCTGAGTCGTGGGATCACTCAAACTATGCTTGACAATGCTGCAAAAACAAATGGAACTATAATCATCAGTTCTTCCTCCAATGTAGACCTTTACAACATTATATTGAATAATTTGAAAGAAAGCGATGAAATTGAGTTTAAACATGATTAATTAATTATAATATTTAACATTAAAAAATATGCTCCCGACTGAACCTTCAGTCGGTTTTTTTTGTTAAAAAATAATTACTTGTAGTACAAAATAAGCCTCCGAGATGACTATTTCTATGGATATCAGATCTAAACGGTTCGTGATGAACCGAACACGAACCGAAGCGAGAGCTTGCCTGCAAACATATCTATTCAGTCCGTCTATTAAATGCGGTTACAAATTTTTCTGGTTCGTTTGGTGTCAAAACGATTTTCTTATTATTAATTGTCGTAACCAATACGGCATTATTTCTTCTTGTTGCATACCAAGTCATACTACCAAGTTTTGCGTTACTAAACTTTCCCCAATATCCAAAAAGTCCACCAACACCGAATATTCTTACAGCCCACGATAATTTTTCTTTGTCAAGTTGTTCAACGTTTTTAATTTCGGTACGATTAATTTTTATGTCAAATAAAGGTCTGTGAATAATTAGTTTATCGTCAGTTAGTTTAGAGCTAATTGGCCTAAATGAAAATGTCCCGAAATAGATTAATGATAAAAGAATAGTTGTAAAAGTTGGAACCGATTTTCCTTCGTCTTTGATAAGTGAAAATTGTCCAACAATAATAACAGCAAACAAAATTGTAATTATAATTGTGACCACTTTTGCCAAGTTATCCAAAGAAGTTTTATATGTCATTCGTAAAAATTAAAATGTCAGAAAGATTTTAATAATATTTCATTTTAAAATTAGTCACTTGAATTAGCAAAGCTTTTAAAATGCTTACCTTAACGACAAGACTTGTGTCAGGTTTGGCATTAGAATTCCTTCCGACAGTAACCACTGCCCACTTTTGTTAAAGATAAATATTAAGAAACAATGTTTGGCGATGTTGGTCAGGTCCAAATTAAAGCTAGAATATGCAGAACTGTTAATTGCTATAACTTCAAACTCCACTTGCACAAAACCCATTTTACTTGCGGTTTTATTTATTTCAGTTCAAGGTTTTTAATACGTTTACCAATAAATATTTCTCTCATTTCCTGTTCTAACTTTCCAAAATCTTCTTTGTAAACTTTTTTACTAAATTGTCCATTTTTTAATAAATGTATTTCGTCACAAATTTCATTTAAGGTAGAAAATATATGCGAAGAAATTATTAGCGTCTTGCCAATTTCTTTTAATTCTCTTAAAATATCTAAAATAATAATATTACTCTGTATATCCACTCCATTAAAAGGCTCGTCAAAAATATAGTATTGATTTTCTTGTAAAAGAATTGCTGTCAGCGCTAATTTCTTTTTCATGCCTGTTGAATAAGTAGATGCATATTGATCAAGTGGCAATTCAAAAATATTTTTGTTATCAAGATTTTCTATTTTTTTACTTCTTGCATTACATAACAACTGTATGTACTCTCGACCTGTAATTTTTGAAAAATAAAATGGTTCGGTTTGCAAATATCCTATGTTGTCTTTAAGTGGTTGTAAGTCCGATAAAATTATTCCATTATATTTCTCAATTCCTGTGATACATTTAAATAAAGTAGTTTTTCCTGAACCATTTTCGCCAACGATTCCATAAACTTTGCGTTTTTCAAATGTTAGATTGATATTTGATAAAACTTGATTAGAGCCATATGATTTTGATAAACTTTCAATTTTTATCATTCTAAAATTTCTTTAAGTCGGTTTTTGGATTGAATATAAAAAAAAGGGACTAATGCTAAAAGTAATTGTGGCATTGCTAAGCTTAAAGCTAATAAAATACCTTGCGGCAAGTTCACTTTTTTTGGATAAGCAGAGTATTTCGCTAAAATAAATGTCAATAAATAACAATACCCTAACGCCTGGAAGCCAAAAACTGCTAAAATATTTGTTTGAAAAAAGATGAGCAATGGTATAATGACCGGTAAGGAAATTATTGTTGAAAAAAGAATAGCTGTTATTATCTTGTCAAAAAGAAATGCGTTGACTTTTAATTTATAAACCCAAACATAAAATTCGTTTTCAGGTTCACTATAAAATGAGAAGCAAAGTATAAATATAAGCACAAGTGAAAATATTCCTAAATTGAAGTTTTGATATATTAAAGACATTGCAGTCAGAAAATAAGCAAATAAAAAACCAATTAATGATTTTCTAAATCCAACAATAAACTCAAAAGGTTTTCGATAAAATGGTGTCGGTATTGTTGATGTTACTTTTTTGTTTGTATTTAAAAAAGAAAATAAAATTGAAGCCACAATCAATAGTAATACCGAATAAAATTCTACTCTGTGGCATAGAAAGATTATAAAAGGAACAACTGTAATTAAATTTTCTAAAATCTTTATTTTGAAATAGTTAATTTTCGGGTAAATGAATTTTAAAAAGTCATTTCTTTTAATTTCAGAATATTGAAAGATTGCACTTAAAGCTATTAAGATGTATATATAATTGGCGTATTCTATCTTAGAAAATAAATAAATTGAAAAACCACAAAAAGCTGTCAAAATAATAATAAATCCTAAAATAGGATTAAGTCCAAATTCAATTAGTTGTCTTTTAAACATTGTCAATTGCAGTCCGAAGTATTGTTGTAAAGTCTTCATTTAAAATTTCAGGTAATGACAAAACTTGTGTGAGGTGTGGCATTAAAATTCCTTTCGCCCGTAACTACAGCCCCGCTTTTTATAAAGGTAAATATTTAAAACCGGTGTTTGGCGATGTTGCTCAAGCCCGATCCAAAGACCGGATATGCAGAACTGCTCATTACCGCAACATCAAGCGGCACT
>JANLVW010000004.1:0-1556 GCA_031364205.1 Ferruginibacter sp. | reverse complement strand
TTAACCCCGTCAATGGTTGCAAAGCCTTGGCGGGAGTTATTATTTTAATGGTTGAAATATAATTTAATAATTTAGGGTATGAATCAAAGCCATTTTAAAGGTAATTGCCGCATCATCGGTTGCATGATCTTGTTTTTTCTTATCAGCCAGTCGTTGATGGCGCATGACGTGGAAGGGCTTTCAAAACTGAGTAAAACGGATGTTGCATTTATTTATCTGCAACTTGGTTATACGCATATATTGCCTCTTGGTGTAGATCATATTTTGTTTGTGATATCACTGTTTTTATTAAATCCAAAACTCAAACCAATTCTTTGGCAGGCAACTGCTTTTACAATTGCACATACCATTACGCTTGGGTTGGCAATGTATAAAGTTATAAAACCCCCAACAAGTATTGTAGAGCCGGTTATTGCTTTATCGATTATGTACGTAGCACTGGAAAATATTTTCTCTACTAAATTAAAAGCCAGCAGAATCGGCATTGTTTTCCTTTTTGGGTTAATACATGGAATGGGCTTTGCCAGCGCACTCACTACACTAGGCTTACCCCAAAACGGATATTTTACATCACTTATTATGTTTAACCTTGGTGTAGAACTGGGGCAGATAACTGTTATTTTAGCAGCCTATTTTTTATTGGCAAAACCATTTGGCAATAAACCGTATTATAGAAAAAGAATTGTTATACCGCTTTCTATTATAATTGCGGCAGTTGCACTTTATTGGACAATAGAAAGGATTTTCTTTGTATAATAAGGCTGTTTTAGCCTGGATGGCGGGTAATATTCGTCAGCAGTACATCTTATTCGCCCTTATCTTTGCGCCCAAATTTTGCAACTATGAAATGGATGAATACGCTTATTAAATACCGTCTTTGGCTTGGTATATTGTTACTGGCATTGGCTGTTTTTGTAAATTATCAAACAGGCTTTTGGCCATCATTTATTTTATATCTTTTAGCAGCCATTCTTATTCTTGGTCACTTTCTATTTGGTCCAATGCGGCTTATACAGTCTCACATGGAAGCCGGAGATATGGAGGCTGCAACAAAAGTCGTTAACTCAATCGTATTCCCACAATTGCTTATTAAGCCAATGCGCTCTGTATATTATACAATTAAAGGAAACCTCGCAATGGTTTCGCAGGACTTTGATACAGCAGAAAAGCACATGAAAAAAAGCCTTGAACTTGGCGGCGGTGCTTTAACAAAACAGGCTGAAGGTCCAAACAAATTACAACTCGGCATGCTCTGCATACAAAAAGGAAAAGTGAAGGAGGGTGAAGCTTACATTCGTGCGGCAATACGTGCCGGCCTTCCGGATAGTGAAAATAATGCAGCAGCTTATCTTCAGCTTTGTTCTATCATGATGAATAAAAGAGAGTTTAGATCAGCTAAAGAATACTTTAGAAAAGCGAAAAGTTTTAAACCTACAACACCTCAAATTGTAGATCAGATAAAGCAGATTGAAAAGTACATTACGAGAATGCCTGGATAGAATAATATTTATAAAATTATACTGTATTTAGTGCAATCTTTACTTAATTAAAAATAC
>JANLVW010000860.1:0-1366 GCA_031364205.1 Ferruginibacter sp. | reverse complement strand
TTACCCCGGTAGTACAGCTTAGCTGATGAAAATCTTTTAAACCTTGAAAAACATTATACCGATGGTACTAAAATAGACGCCAATGTCAACCCCTAGATTTTTGTGCAAGGCAATGCCATAAAGACCAATAAAGAAAAGATGAAGCAGCAAACTGAGGAGTTGAGATAGAATACACAAGGCAAATTTAAAGATGTGTTATTCTACAAAGAAGATGTATTAAAACATGTTGAGCGTAAATACAAACCGGGAGAATAATTAAATCCATTTAATTATTTATAAGTCACAAAAACTTATTTTTTTTCTGTTACAGAAAGAAAACTCGTGCTAAACAGCTTTTTCATAATGTCTATTTTAAATTAATCTGCATATTTTATTTCCTCCTTTAAATTTTCTATGATTTAAACTATTTTTTAAATCTTCAATTTTGTCAGACCAGATAGCAAAGAATTTTCTTTTGCAAATCATATTTTTTTTTTACGTTTTTTACATTACGTATTAATAAAATTTGAATGGCACGTTTTTTATTCCTGCTTATAAGCCTTAAGGCCCTAAATCTTTAATTTTAAAAATATGCGAACACACATTTCCATCATTACGAAAACCTTTATTGCAGGTTGTTTAATTATAACTTTTGCATCATGTAACAGTAATCCCTCAACAACGAGTACTTCTATAAAAGACAGTACCACAACAGAAAATAAACAGGTTACATTGAAACCGACTAAGCCAGCACCTGATTGGGCACCCAGTTTAAAACCGGAAATGCAGGTAGTAATTGAAAAACTTATTAGCCTAGGTGGCAAGCCTATTGAAACTTTGGATGCAAAAGAGGCACGTATGCAACCTACCCCAACAGATGCAGTAATGGCTGTAATGCGTGATAATAATATGATAGCACCACCGGCACAATGCGATACGATGGGTAAAGATATACCCGTAACAGGTGGTACAACACACGTTCGCATTTATACTCCCAAACAAGGTAAAGCCCCTTATCCGGTAATAGTTTATTATCATGGTGGCGGTTGGGTTATTGCAGATATAAATGTTTATAATGGTGGTGCACAAGCTTTGTGTGAGCAGGTAGGCGCCGTTGTGGTATCAGTTGAATATCCTAAAGGCCCGGAAAACAAATTTCCTGCTGCGCACAATGTATCGTTTGATGCCTATAAATGGGTATTAAAAAACTATACTTTGTTAAAGGGCGATTCTACCAAATTAGCTGTAGTAGGAGAGAGTGCCGGTGGTAACCTTGCAGCTAATATGAGTATGATGGCAAGAGATAAAAAAATACAAATGCCGCTCTACGAAGTTCTTGTTTACCCAATAGCAAACAATGATGTAAACAGCGAAAGCTATGTAAAGT
>JANLVW010000843.1:0-1217 GCA_031364205.1 Ferruginibacter sp. | reverse complement strand
GACGAAAAACCTACTTTTTTACCGATAAGTCCACGTACACTTACTCCACGGGAATTTAAAAAGATATTTTCTCCATAACCAGGTTCTATTGCCTGGTGAAGTTGCAAAACAGGATTTACTGCAAGAAATAAATCTTTGTTGTTTACCTCTAAAAAATTAGCCTTTGTTTTATAAAAGTTATTAAATAAACGCTTTTTACTTATAAAGTTTTCTTTGGGCGTCGTTACCCATTCGCTGTTGTTCATCAGCAGACTCTGCATGTTATATTCATCTACATCAGTAAGGCCAAGATCTGTCCATTCCCTGAATTTATCAACACCTGTAGAATCTTCATAACCCATTCGGGCACTGTCTAAAAAAGTGGCTTCCTTTACAATATACTTTCTGTTGAAAGGATTAAGTGTTGAAAAATTAAGATCGGTATTGGTCTGTTGCTTTATTTCCAGCCTGTCTATAAAATGGGATTCTTTTGCAGCTTGATTAAGGTAAATAGATTGTGCTGCTGCACTTAGCGGACAAACAAAAACAATAAGTTTAATAAAGCTTTTGATAATTTGCATTTATATTTTAATTTTTGTCTAAAACTTTAACGATTTAATTGAATGCAGAAGTATCTTTTTAAGGACATATTTATCGTAAATGAAGGAAAAATTGCTTGCAGCGATGTTCTGGTTATTAATGAACGTATTGAAAAAGTTTCCCCCAATATTAATGTAAAAGGAAATGTGGTAGAAATCATTGGCGAAAACAAACACCTTTTTCCGGGACTGATAGATGACCAGGTACATTTTAGGGAACCCGGGCTTACACACAAAGCAACTATTGCCAGCGAAAGTGCATCAGCAGTAGCCGGCGGAGTAACAAGTTTTATGGAAATGCCCAATACGATTCCAAATGTATTAACGTTGTCACTATTGCAGGATAAATACGATATAGCGGACCAAAGTTCTGTTGCAAACTATTCCTTTTTTATGGGCGTAAGCAACGACAATGCGGAGCAGGCATTACGAGCAAATGAATTAAAAAATAAAATTGCGGGGCTTAAGATTTTTATGGGCAGCAGCACGGGCAATATGCTTGTAAACAGTCATACCACACTCGATAAAATTTTTGGTGGCAGTGAATTATTAATTGCCACACACTGCGAAGATGAAAGAATTATAAAGCAGGAATATGAAAATATTAAAAGTATTAAACCAGTTTTAGAACCTTCCGAT
>JANLVW010000793.1:0-1153 GCA_031364205.1 Ferruginibacter sp. | reverse complement strand
CTCAGCCATTGCAAATGTTGTTTCGCTTCATTTGTCGGTAAATAATGTTTTAACACCAGGTCAAAATGGTGATACATATATCGGAGAAATAATTATTCCTGTATCTATTCCTGCAGGAACTACTACGTCCCTTTATAGCGTTCCTTTAGTTGTACCAACAACTTAAATACTATCGCCTTCGGAAAAAATATCTGTAGTAATTGTTTCGCCTACATTTTTATCTGATTCGCTATTGCGTATTTCTTTAACTGTTTTTTTCGGAGTTGTGTTAGCTTTTGCAAAGTGTGCAATTTCCGATTTGAGGGAATGCTTCTCTTTCTTATCACCAAAGGCAATCTGGAGAGCATCGTATCCGTCTGTTGCAACGGTTTTTATCTGTGTGACTACACAAGGTCCAGCTTCTATGATGGTAACCGCAGTTTGCTTGCCGGTTGCATCGAAGATACTGGTCATGCCAATTTTCTTACCAATAATACTTTTCATTGTATCTTATTTTTATCCAGCGCTACATTGGTATAAACTTTTCAGTTTTACAATCCGTAGATGGATGTTTAATTTTCTTTTAAGAACTTGCCTTTTGCCTTTCTCCTATAATGGAGAAGGTTCATTAGGCCTTTATTTCAACGTCTACACCACTTGGCAAATCCAGTTTGCTTAATGCATCTACTGTACGGCTGCTACTTGTGTAAATGTCCAACAAACGCTTATGTGTACACAATTGAAACTGCTCACGAGCCTTCTTGTTTACGTGAGGAGAACGAAGTACGGTAAAAATTTTCTTTTGAGTAGGAAGAGGAATTGGTCCTGTTACTACTGCGCCTGTACTGCGTACTGTCTTTACAATCTTTTCAGCCGACTTATCTACTAAGTTATGGTCGTAAGACTGTAATTTTATTCTGATTCGTTGTGACATATATAAAGAACTTTAGAATTCCGTTTTTTAATTGGAGTGCAAAAGTAAGAGATGTATTTTAAATGACAAAGATTTTTAAATCATTTTCAACTTATAAAAATATCCTAACAAAGAACTTTTATTGGTTTCAAAGAAGTCTATTTTAACTTTTAAAGAAAAAAACATTTAAAAAACTTTGCCATTTAAAATACATCTCTTACTTTTGCACTCCAATTAAAAAACGGATTTTTAAAGTTCTTT
>JANLVW010000430.1:0-2032 GCA_031364205.1 Ferruginibacter sp. | reverse complement strand
TCTTCAAACTTTTCTGTTCCTTTTACAGAGGGGAATAATTCTTCATAAAGTAATTGAGCATTTCTATATTTTTTCTTTGAGTAAAACTCATCTGCCTTTTGGAGTTTGTAAGATGTATCATTACTTTTTTGAATTTTACTGAACTTACTACAGGAATATAACCCTATAAAAACACACCCGACCAAGAGGATTCTAAATAATACCTTCATAAATATTTGTAAAATTAGGATTTAATCTTCAAAAATGAAGCAATAATATTTATTATCCAAAATTGCATCGTTAATGAAAATATAAACATTTCTTTAAACAAAAAGCCCTTTCAGAATTGAAAGGGCTTTCAGAAAATTTAGAAATATTTAGTTTGATTTAATATCAACAGTATTTTTATTTGCACCATCACTAACTTGGCAATTTGTAGAGATACGATCTGCACTGATACCTTCTTTTTCAACAAGATACATTTTAATTGCTTCGTTTCTTTTGTTACATACTGCTTGAGAAGCCTTAGATGCTTCAGGATAACCAGTTACACTTATGTTGCAAGTAGGATTAGCTTTCATTTTAGAAGCTACAAATGCAAGCATAGCTTTTGTATCGTTACTTAAAGTTTGAACATTTCCTTTAAAAGTAAGACTTGGGTAATCGCTTGGACAGATAACTGCTACAACTCCTGTACCGGCTGTTCCAATATTTTTACAACATTCAGGATCAGGACATTTACCAACACCATCTGCATTTACAGGTTGGCAAATAGTAGGTGTGATTAATTCTTTGTCTCTACAATCTGGAACACCATCACCATCAGTATCTCTAGACACGCCATGTGTGTCAACTGGACAACCTGCAGGCGTATTAGGCTCACGATCTAATTCATCTAAAACACCATCACCATCAGAATCATTAAACACTGGCTTTGGTAACTTCATGTGCTTTGGTTGATTTAATTCACTATATGCATAATCCAAAGGATTTAGCCAAAACAAAGGCTCAACAGCTTTTCCACCAAGGTTAAAATTTAAATGGACCGAAGCATAATTATATGAATCATAATCACGGGTTTGCGAAGGATCAGATACCGGTTGTTCCTGCCATTGTTGACCATCCAATAAATCTGATTTGGTAAGAGTAAACCGATCTTCAATAGCTAAATTCACCCTTTTGCTTAACTTAAATGCAAGTCCAGTTAAAAATGTACCGGAAGGTTTTAAAGTTTTACCACCAAGACGAGGTACACCACCATCACTTTCAGCGGCAGTTTCATAAGTATTATCCATACCATTTTTAAGTTCCTTTATAATGGCCTTTCTTCTTTTGTAAAGGTCTGGCTCATTAGCATATTTTGCTTGAGTTGCATTAAAGAGAGCCCTGTAAGGCTTATTATTTGCATCAAGAGCATTCACTTTTGAGCTAAAAACTGAGGCACCGATTCCTGCGCCTCCATATATAATTATACCTGTTTTTGCTTTGTGGAACCTAATGTTATTTAAAGTAAAAATACCTTCTAGACTTAAGTCTTGCAATTTAGTTTTGTAATTATAATAAACAAAATCTGCAGCAGGGTTAGTAACGCCAGCTGCATTAGTATTTACTATTGGACCACTAGCTGTTCTTACAGGAGCGAAATATGCACCCCAAGCAGGATTCTTAGAAAAAGCACTAGAAGCTTTCCAATTCATACCCTTCATTGTTGTATTAATATATTCAGCCCTCAAAGAAAACAAATAACCTAATGCTTTCCTCACTGTAATACCAAAATTAGGCACTGTAAAAAATGTTGTAGAAACGTCACCCGAGATGTTGGCTATGCCAGTACTAATACCAATTTCTACCATATTACGAGGCTTTGCAGGAAAAGAATAACTGTTATTCCAGAATTCATTTTGTTGCCCCATTTTTTTGTTTGGAATAACAGAGGAATCGTAGACATTATATCCACCATTCATATACCCTGTGTTTCCAGCTCCTGTCTGTGCAAAAGCACCGGTTGAAACTATTAAACAAATAGCTGTAAATAATTTAATTTTTTTGCTTA
>JANLVW010000763.1:0-2443 GCA_031364205.1 Ferruginibacter sp. | reverse complement strand
TTTTTGCATATTCAAATTCACAAATTTTATCATCTGCACATTGTGGCGTATGGTGGCTCGCAATGCAATCAATAACTCCTGAACGTAACCCATCCTGCAATGCTGTTGCATCTTCTCTTGTGCGCAATGGTGGATTTACTTTTAAATTTGTATCATAATCAACCAAGTCTTCTTCGCTGAAAAATAAGTGATAGGGTGTAACCGAACAGGTTATTTGTAAACCTTCTTTTTTTGCATTTTTTATTAAATCAATTCCTTTTTTTGTAGAAACGCCCGTTATGTGTAAATGAGAATCTGTGTAATGTAGCAAGGCAATATCTCTTGCTATCATTACTTCTTCCGCCATTGCAGGGTTGCCGGGCAGTCCAAGTTTTGTACTTACAATACCTTCATTCATCATCCCGCCTTCGCTAATACTTTTATCATCAGGCACCTGAATTATTACCACATTTTTTGCAGAAACATATTGTAACGCTTTTAATAAAATACCCGCCAACTGTATTGATTTTCTGCCATCTCCAAATGCTACGGCACCACTGTTGTGCATATCATACATTTCTGTAAGTGCTGTGCCTTCTGCATTATTTGTTACGGCACCAATGGGGTGAACAGTCACAGGCACCAATTTTGAACGCTCTATTAAAAATTCAATCTGGGCTTTGGAAGAAACGGTTGGAAGCGTATTAGGAACCAACATAACATCAGTAAAACCACCTGCAGCAGCCGCATTGGCACCGCTTTCCAGTGTTTCTCTGTGCTCATTACCCGGTTCAGCAAAGTCTGCAAAAGTATCCATCCATCCAATACTCAGGTGTAAATTATTACCGGTAATTATTTGGGAATTTTCTTCAGAAATATTATCCTCAACCGCTTTAATAATTCCATCAATAATTAAAACATCTTTTACCTTTAGGTTAAAAGGAGAAGTTGGACAGATTATCGTTGCTTTCTTTATTAACGCATTCATTTTTTTGAGATTGCGCAAATATCTATAAAAAACGGCAGACTATAAAACAACAACTTGATTCATCCCGATTAAAGCAAAATGAACTGTACAAATCCTTAAGAAGATTTCATTAATAAATTCATATCGGGCTGTGCATATTTATACACTTTAAAATAAATCGTTGTCTTAGTTTGATTAACGCCTTCAATTTTGCTGATACTCTCCACAAAATTTACAAGATGGTTGTTGTCTCTGCACATCACATCAACTTCAAGATCATAGTCCCCGGATGTCATAGCCAAAAAACTTACCTCAGCAAGTTTCGAAATTTTATTGGCAATCTTTTCTTTAAATGTAGCAGGTCTTACAAATACCGCAATATGTGCGTAACAGTTAAACCCAACTTTTTCAGGGTTTACTCTGCCAATAATATTTATGGTCCCATCTTCCAGTAGTGTATTTAATCGGGTACGCACAGTACCAATACTTACCTTCAAAGTTTTCGCTATTACTGTTAATGACATTCTACCATCTTTTTGCAGACAGGATAAAATTTTAAAATCCAAATCATCCAACGCCGGAAAAGTATTTTCCATAATATACATATGTTAATAGATGATGTAATTAATGCAAATAAATTTTATTTTCTATAATAAAATCTATTATTTTTATTTATTAGATTAATTACTACAAATAATATAGCCACTGTTTATGAAATATCCTCCTATACAAAATTTTGTTAATGGTAAGTTTACAGCGCCAAGTACTACAAATAGCAAAGAAGTCATCTCTCCAATCGATGGTCAATTGCTTTCAAAAGTCCCATTATCGTCTTCATCCGATCTTAATACTGCTGTAGCTGCTGCAAAAAAAGCTTTCCCGACCTGGAGTAAAACGCCCATCAAAGAAAGGGTACAGGTTTTTTTTAAATACAAAACATTGCTTGAGAAAAACCTGAAAGAACTGGCTGCATTGTGCAGTGAAGAAAACGGAAAAACATACGGAGAATCGGCTGCAGAAATTGAAAAATGTATTGAACTTACAGAATTTGCTACTTCATTGCCACAATTGGTTACCGGCGAAATACTGGAAGTGAGCAGAGGAGTTGAATGCAGAACGGAGCATGTTGCATTGGGAGTTGTAGCATCTATTGTGCCGTTTAATTTTCCCAGCATGGTGCCAAACTGGACACTGCCAAACGCAATAGCATTGGGCAATTGTATGATCATGAAACCTTCTGAAAAAGTTCCGTTAAGTTGCGGAAGACTTGCTGAGTTATTAAAGGAAGCCGGTTTGCCTGATGGCGTTTTTAATATTGTACACGGCGATGTTGAAATAGTAAATGCTATTTGTGATCATCCCGATATTGAAGCAATTTCTTTTGTAGGTTCTACAAAAGTTGCCAAAATTGTTTACCAGCGGGCAACTTCCAATTATAAAAGATGTCTTGCTTTAGGCGGTGCAAAAAACCATCTGATGGTTCTACCCGATGCAATA
>JANLVW010000695.1:0-4240 GCA_031364205.1 Ferruginibacter sp. | reverse complement strand
ATTTCGCCAAAATGAAAAATACTTGCGGCCAATGCACCCGTTGCTTTTGTGTTTTTGAAAACATCAACAAAATGTTCTTTTGTGCCTGCGCCTCCGGATGCAATCACAGGAATATTGATGGATGCGCTTACAGCATTTGTTATATCAATTGCAAAGCCTTGCTTTGTACCATCGTTGTTCATTGAAGTAAGTAGTATTTCTCCGGCGCCTAATTGCTCTGCCTGTTTAACCCAATCAATTGTTGTTATTCCTGTTGCAACTTTGCCGCCATTTACATAGACAAACCAATTGTTGTTTTCAAATTTCGTATCAACTGCAACAACAACAGCCTGGCTACCAAAACGGTCTGCTATTTCTTTTATTAACGAGGGGTTTTTAACTGCTGAAGAATTGATGCTTATTTTATCTGCACCCGCTTTAATAATATTTGCAGCATCTTCAACAGTATTTATGCCACCACCAACTGTAAAAGGAATATTAATTTCTTTTGCAATTTTTTCAACCAAGCTGGAAAGTGTTTTTCTATTTTCGTTGGTGGCGGTAATATCTAAAAAAACAAGTTCATCGGCCCCGTCTAAAATATATTTTTTTGCCAGTTCAATGGGGTCACCTGCGTCTTTTATATCAACAAAATTTATACCTTTTACCGTTCTGCCATCTTTTATATCAAGACAGGGTATGATTCTCTTTTTCAGCATAATCTACTTAATTCATTTAGCGTAATTCTGTTTTCATAAATAGCTTTCCCAAGAATTGCAGCTTCACAGCCAATGGCTTTTAATTTTATTAAATCATCTACACAAGCTACGCCGCCGCTTGCTATCAATTTCACATCTACAGCATTGATTATTTCTGTGTATAAATCGTTTGATGCCCCCTGCAACATCCCGTCTTTGCTGATGTCTGTACAAATAACAAACGATATTCCCTTGGTTCTATAATCGGCAATAAAATCAATAACATCTGTCTCTGAACTTTCCTGCCAGCCTTGTGTTGCAATTTTTCTGTTGAGACAATCAGCTCCCAAAATAATTTTTGTATCACCATATTCTCGAAGCCATTCTAAAAACAATGTAGGATTCTTGGCTGCAATACTGCCGCCGGTTATTTGCTTTGCCCCATTTTCAAAAGCAATTTTTACATCTTCATTTGATTTTAAACCTCCACCAAAATCTATTTTCAAATTAGTTTTAGAAGCTATTTCATACAACACTTTGTGGTTTACTATGTGTTGCGATTTTGCACCATCTAAATCTACAAGGTGAAGGTATTTTATTCCCGCAGCCTCAAATTCTTTGGCAACTTCCAATGGATTTTCATTGTAAACCTTTTCTGTGCTGTAATCGCCTTTTGTAAGCCTTACTGCTTTACCATTTATAATATCTATTGCCGGGATTATTCTCATGTGATTTGTTTTACCGCAGTGGCGCTAAGACGCAAAAATGTAATAATAGGTTTCATTTTTTGTTTAAATTATAATTATAACACTTGTAAAAACTTTTTAAACTTTGTGTTTTTTCTTTGCAGCATTGTGAGTCAAAAATTTTTTTAACACGAAGGACACAAAGTTTTTTCACGATGTACACAAGGATAACTTTGTGAACCTTGTATTTTTTCTTTGTGTCTTAGTGTTTCAAATTTCCAAAAAGTTCTTTAATATCTTTTCTCCTGCAACAGCTGATTTTTCAGGATGAAATTGGGTTGAGTAAAAATTATCTTTTTCCATGACTGCGCTAAAAGTCAAAATATAATTGCAGAGAGCAGTTGTATTTTCACAAGGTTCTGCATAGAAGCTATGAACAAAATAGAAATTGTCATCTGCTGAAACGTCTTTCAGTAAACGATTTTGCAATATTTCTATGTTATTCCAACCCATGTGGGGTACTAACTCTGTTGGCGGAAATTTCTTTACCACAGTATTAAAAATATTCAGGCATTCGGTATTGTTTTCCTCAGAGAAATTACACATTAATTGCTGCCCAAGGCAAATGCCTAAAACAGGTTGTGTAAGTGCAGGAATAAGTTTATCCAATCCTTTTTCTGTTAAGTATTTCATAGCTGTACTAGCTTCGCCAACACCCGGGAATATTACTTTTTCTGCACCTTTAAGAATTTCAATGTCATCCGTAACTACACATTCGTAACCCAATCTGTTTACTGCATTTTGTACAGAGGTAATGTTGCCTGCAGGGTATTTAATAATTGCAATCATAAAGAGCCTTTTGTACTTGGAATAGAATAATTATCTGTTTTACTTACCGCCATTTTAATTGCTTTGGCAAAAGCTTTAAAAATCGATTCTATTTTATGGTGTTCATTTTCACCTTCGGCTTTTATATTTAAGTTGCATTTTGCATTATCGCTGAAAGATTTAAAAAAATGCATGAACATTTCTGTCGGCATTTCGCCAAATTTTTCACGGGTAAAAACTGCAACCCAAACGAGCCATGGTCTGCCACCAAAATCAATGGCAACCTGCGCCAGACAATCATCCATCGGTAATAAAAAGCCGTATCTTTCTATTCCTTTTTTATTGTCCAAAGCCTTTAAAAATGTTTCTCCTAATGTGATGGCAACATCTTCTATGGTATGGTGTTCATCAATATGCAGATCTCCTTTTACCTGAACAGCTATATCCATGTTGCCATGTTTTGCAATCTGCTCCAGCATGTGGTCAAAAAAACCTAGCCCCGTGTTTAAGGAACTTTTTCCGGTACCATCTAAATTAATGGAGACTTCAATATTGGTCTCGTTTGTTTTTCTTATGACTGTTGCTTTTCTTGGATGGCTTTTTAAAAAGGAATAAATAGCCGACCATTCAGTTGCACTAAATTCAGCATCCGTATTATTCTCTCCCAAAAAAATGGCCCCACAACCGAGGTTTTTTGCCAGCTGAACGTCCGTCATTCTATCGCCGATAACATAAGAGTTTTTCAGATCATATTTGCCGCTCATGTATTTTGTAAGCAATGCTGTTCCGGGTTTGCGGGTAGGAGCGTTTTCTGCAGGCATTGTTTTATCAATAATGATATCTGCAAATAATACAGCCTCATTTTTAAATGCTTCAATAACTTTATTTTGGGCAGGCCAAAACGTTTTTTCGGGAAAAGAGTTTGTACCCAAACCATCCTGATTGGTAACCATTACGAGTTCATAATTTAGTTCGGTTGCAATACGGGACAAATATTGAAATACACCCGGATAGAATTCTAATTTTTCTAAAGAATCCAGTTGGTGATCGATGGGTGGTTCAATTACCAATGTTCCATCCCGGTCTATAAAAAGTATTTTTTTCATTTGTTTGTATAAGGAGTTTGTATAAAATCAACATTTAGGATTATTGAATTTCTTTTAATGACCTTATCAACTGTAAATTTTCCTGTTCACTTCCCACAGTTATTCTAATACAGTTTTTTACAACACCGTTTCGGTTGCGTGTTATTACTTTTTGATTTACTAATGCTGAATAAATTTTATCAGCATCTTCCACTTCTACCAACATAAAATTTGCATCTGTAGGGTGTATCTTTTTTACTAAAATTATTTTTTCCAGTTCTTTTTGTAAGAAAGATCGCTGTGTTAAAATATTTTGTTTATTTTGTTCGAATTGTTGTTGATCTTCCAAAGATTGTAGTGCAGCTTCCTGGTTAAGTTTGCTTACATTATATGGTGGCTTTACCTTATTGTATAAATTGATTATTTCTTTAGAAGCGAATGCAGTCCCTACTCTTACTGCAGCCAAGCCCCTTGCCTTACTAAAAGTTTGCGAAATAATAAGGTTAGGGTATGAACTAAGTTTTGACAGGTAAGAATCCGTTTTACTAAAATCAATATAAGCTTCATCTATAAATACAATTCCTTTAAATCTTTTTAAAATATCTTCAATATTATTTAAAATATTGCCGGATGGATTATTGGGCGAGCAAAGAAAAATGAGCTTTAAATTTTCATCAGCTATGTATTTATCCAATGATTCAACATCAATTTGAAAATCTTTTGTTAGCGGAATTTTTATTAGTTCAATATTATTTATTGCCGCACTCACATCGTACATGCCATAGGTAGGAGAGAAGGTCAGCGCTTTATCTTTGCCGGGTTCGCAAAAAGTTCTGTAGGCAATATCTATCACTTCATCGCTGCCATTGCCAATAAAAATATTTTGTGCATCAACAGATTTAATGCTGCTTAATTTTTCTTTTAAGGCGGTTTGATGCGGATCAGGATAACGGTTTAATTCTCC
>JANLVW010000644.1:0-4281 GCA_031364205.1 Ferruginibacter sp. | reverse complement strand
TTAAAAATTTTTGTTTTGCAGTCATAATTATTTCATTACTTTTTTAAACAAACTAAGCCTGTTTGTAAATGGAGGATATTTAATAAATGGATCAAACCATGTAGGCGTTTTCATGATAGATTTTTTATGGCTAAAGGTATTAAAACTAAACTTGCCATGATAATTACCCATACCACTTGCACCTCTGCCGCCAAAAGGTAATTTTTCATTTGCCAGATGCAGTGCTGCATTGTTTATACAACCGCCGCCAAATGGTATTGAGGTAAGCCAATGGTTTTCTTTTTCTTTAGAAGAGGTAAATAAATAAAATGCCAGCGGGTTTTTATTTTGCTTTATAATTTTTACCGCATCATACATATCAGTGAATGTAATTACTGGCAATACCGGTCCAAAAATTTCTTCCTGCATTACTATATTATTTGTATCTGTTATTTCCAGTAAAGTAGGCTCTATATATAAATCATTCTTAGCTGTTTTTCCACCAAATAATATCTTCCCCTGCTGTAAATATTTCTCAATTCTGCCAAATTGCTTTTTATTTATTATCCTTCCAAAGGAATCAGATTTTTGCGCATCACTTCCAAAAAACCTTTTTATATTTTCTTGTATTTCTGTTACAAGTTTTTCTTTTACAGTTTGGTGTACCAACAAATAATCCGGTGCTACACATGTTTGTCCGGCATTTAAAAATTTAGCCATGGTAATTCTTTTTGCAGCAATTTTTACATCAGCATCGCTTTCAATGATACAGGGGCTTTTGCCACCAAGTTCCAGGGTTACAGGTACAAGGTTTTTTGCTGCAAGCTCATAAATTATTTTACCAACTGCTGTACTTCCTGTGTAAAAAACATGGTCAAAAACAAAATTATTCATTAGCTCAGGCACAAGCGTTGCACCATCTCCTTCAAAAAATAAAATATATTGCGGTTCAAAAGTTTCTTCAATTATTCTTTTCATAACATCAGAAATGAATGGGGCCATTTCTGACGGTTTTAATACTGCACAATTACCGGCGGCTATTGCGCCAATAAGCGGTGTAAACAATAAATTGAAAGGATAATTCCATGGGCTGATAATTAATACAACACCGAGAGGTTCTGATAATACAAAACTTTTAGATGGGAAATTAAATAAATTGGTACTTACTTTTTGAGGAGCCATCCATGTCTTTAAATATTTGATGGCAGAACTTGCTTCTGCTAAAAAAAAGCCGTTTTCAGAAATATAACTTTCTTCTTTGCTTTTATGTAAATCCTTGTATAAAGCTTCAAAAATCTCTATCTCATATTTCTGAACTGTAGCTTTTAGTTTTTGTAATTGTTGTATTCTAAAATCGTACGTTTTTGTGACGCCGGTTTCAAAATAGGTGCGCATTTGTGCTGTTAGTACACTTGTATCCATTTAAACTAAATTTGAATTTTAAAGTTAAGCAAACTAACTATGAACGATGAACAATATATGCGTTTAGCATTAAGAGAAGCAGCAACAGCATTTGAAAAAGATGAAGTGCCAATTGGTGCTGTGTTGGTTATTGGCGATAAAATAATAGCCCGGTCTCATAACCAAGTAGAGATGCTGAATGACAGTACAGCTCATGCTGAAATATTATCTCTTACAACTGCTTACAATTCGCTTGGCAGTAAATATGTAAATGATGCAACTTTGTATGTAACAATTGAGCCGTGCCTTATGTGTTGTGGTGCTTTATACTGGAGCAAAATAGGTAAAGTGGTTTTTGGTGCACCGGATGATAAAAACAGTTACAGAAAATATACGGGTGAAGTAAATCCATTTCACCCAAAAACAATTTTAGTAGGGGGCATTTTAAAGGAAGAGTGTTCGGTATTAATGAAGGAGTTTTTTAAAAAACGAAGAAACTTTTAAAGATGAACTTTAGTGGGTGATATTTTATAAATTGTTATGAGATTGAAAGGAGGGGTTATTTTATTTTCGGAATCGACAATTGCGCTTTCCTATTTAGGCTTTAATTTTGTATGTAATATATTTTTAATCATATAAATTTTTTACAATGGCATTTACTTTAGCGCCGCTGCCTTATGCATACGATGCATTGGAGCCGCATATTGATACCGAAACAATGAAAATACATCATGATAAGCACCAGCAGGCTTATGTTGATAACTTAAACAAAGCAATTGCAGGCACAGAAAATGAAAACAAAACAATTGATGAACTTATAAAAAGCGCAGGTACAATAAGCCCTGCAGTTCGCAACAATGGTGGCGGACATTGGAACCATACTTTTTTCTGGGATTCATTAAAAAATAATAAAGGCGTAAAACCTTCAGGAAAATTAGCAGAAGCTATTGATGCAGCTTTTGGAACTTTTGATGCATTTAAAGAAAAATTTAATGCGGCAGGTACAACACGTTTTGGTAGTGGTTGGGCTTGGTTAAATATAAAAGACGGTAAATTGGAGGTAAGTTCTACCCCAAATCAGGATAATCCATTAATGGATATAGCAGAAGTAAAAGGAACGCCAATTTTGGGCTGCGATGTTTGGGAACATGCTTATTATTTAAAGTATCAAAATAAACGCCCCGCCTATTTAGAAGCTTTCTGGAATGTTGTAAACTGGGATAAAGTAGCTGAGCGTTTTGAAAAGGGATAATTCTTAATAAATTTTAGAAAAAAAGCTGTTCGTAGAACAGCTTTTTTTATGTCATAAATTTTATAATTGTCTAAATATTTAAGGTTACAACATTATAAAATTAAACGGCAACATCTTTGGTATAAATGGTTTATTCATTTACTAAAAAAATTATTTTATGGCATTTATTAAATCAACCCAAGCAGATGGCGATGTGGTAAATATTTATTATGAAGAACTTGGAAAAGGAAAAAATGTAGTTTTTATACATGGCTGGCCTTTAAGCGGTGCAATGTGGGAATACCAGATAACGCAATTACCACAACAAGGCATGCGCTGTATTACTTATGACAGGCGTGGGTTTGGTCATTCAGATAAACCGGCAGGACCTTATGATTACAATACTTTGGCTGCAGATTTAAAAGCTGTGTTAGACGGGTTGGACTTGCAGGATGTTACGCTTGTTGGATTTTCTATGGGTGGCGGGGAAATTGCTAAATATTTTTCCTTATACGGCGGTGCAAGGATAACTAAAGTAGTACTAATAAGTGCAGTTGTTCCATATATGTTAAAAACAGATGATAACCCCGATGGTGTGCCACAAGAAGTTTTTGATGGTATGACAAAACAAATGATAGATGACAGACCCGGATTTTTAGAAAATTTTAATAATGATTTTTATGGTGTTTCGATGTTGAGCCATCCGGTTAGTGATGCTTTTTTACAGCAATGTATTAATGCAGCAATGCTTGCCTCACCAATAGCTACTTTGGAATGTGCAAAATCATTTTCATCTACAGACTTTAGAAACGATATTTTAAAAATTAATGTACCATCGCTTATTATACATGGTGATGCAGATCAAATTGTACCGATTGCAGCAACAGGAAATCGTTCTGCCAATTTAATACCCGGTGCCAAATATGTAATTTATGAAGGAGAACCCCACGGCTTATGGTTTACATCAAAAGAAAGATTGAATCAGGATTTGATAGATTTTATTTAAAATTAAATTAATTAAAATGCCGTCTTTTTGGATGTCGGCATTTTAATTAATACAAAAGCAAATGAACTGATTATTTTATGGTACAGGATCGTAACCGTGACCACCCCATGGATTACAGTTAAAAATTCTTTTTAAAGTCAGCCAAAAACCTTTAAACGGGCCATGTTTCCTAAAAGCCTCCAAGCCGTATTGAGAGCAGGTTGGTGTATACCTACATTTAGATTTACCAAGCCATGGAGATATTGCTAACTGATAAAATCTAATGAGCATAATAAAAGGGAAACTGATTATTTTATTGAAACTTTTCATCTGTCAATTTTATAATTCTTTTTAAAACGTTGCCCATTTTTTCAAATATGAAATCGTATTTAGGAATTTCTTTTCCGGTATAAATAAAAAATACATTTATTGCTTTATAAGTATAAGACAATTGAGCATCCAGGTCATTTTTTTGTAAACGATATGATTCTCTCATTAATCTTTTTATTTTGTTTCTGTCTGTAGCTTTTTTAAAAATTTTAGTGCTCGCAGAAAAACCGGCTTTTAGTTTATTTTAATTCTCAACATTAATCCAAAATACTCTAAATGGAAAATTGGAAAAGCTTTTTCCTTTAGTAAACATGATATCAATGGCCTTGCGGCTTTTGAGCCGATCAGTTTTTTT
>JANLVW010000609.1:0-5049 GCA_031364205.1 Ferruginibacter sp. | reverse complement strand
CCCTCACAATTTTACCGGCTACTTTATCGGTACCGGCATCTATAACCGTAAATTTATTTGTGCCAGTTAAATTGGTAAGATTGATGCTGACAGCACCTTTGGGTATAAATGAAATTCCTTTTTCGCTTTTTACTTTTAGCTTATTGGGCTTCTTAAAATAAACGCTCACATTGGCAATGGGTACTTTTAAAAAAGCTACATTGGTTTTCATGCGTCCCGTTGCCTTGTAATCGTTTACTGATTCTATGGTGGCTTTTGCTTTTGCAAGAAGTACATTTATATCTTGCTGCGCCGATGCTTTTATGCAGCAGAAAAGAAAAAGTGCTATTAAGATTTTTTTCATGATTATTATTATGATTTGTGAATTTTGCTTCATTAAAATCTGGATAAAAAAATTTTGCTTACAGATTTAAAAGAATTTTTACAGAAAAACCAATTCAGTAATGTTTAATATTTAGCTGAAGATGGAATATGATTTCTTTTTTCTTTTCCCCAAAAACAAAAAAACAACAAAACTCCATTTGCCACCGAAGCTGAACATTGCTGTTATTTTTGTTCGGCTAATAGTATTTTTTGTAAAAAATAATTATAAGTTGAATTTTAAGTGAGAATATCTTTTCGCTTAAAAAACCAAACTGCTCCTCCAAATAAAACGCCAATATGTGCTAAAAGAATTAACAGACTGTTTCTAATGGCAGGCCAGTTTTCCATGCTTCCCTTTATTGGTACATTGTCTGCATCTATTGCAATGTAAAAAAAACCTTTCCAGCCAACGAGGTACGATGTAAATAGCCATGGCCTTATATTTTTATCAATTATTGGAATATTTAAATTTGAAATAATGGTACAAACAATTACTATACAAACGGTGGCAACAATTGGCCCAATAGAATTTTCTGCAAATACTGATAAGAATAAAGCGAGGGCGGCAATTACTGTTAGTGCAACGGCGGCATAAGCAAAAGCTGCGAGGTAACGCCACATTACATCGTCCTGCATAATTTGTAAAATTTGAGACTCTGTATCTTTTGCTCTAAATACCAGCAGATCGTTTGTGCCAAATATGGCCATGCTTAAAAATAACGCCAAGATTGCCATAAAAAATAATAAGCTGATTGTATAAATTATAGATGCAAAAAATTTAACGCCAATTATTTTAGTACGGCTTATTGGTTTGGTTAACAATAAACGGAGTGTTCCCATATTTGCTTCGCCGCTAATTGCATCGCCGGCTACCAAGGCTACAAGAATAGGAACCTGTATTAACAAAGTATTGAGTATCATGTAACACATAAAATACCCGTTAATTACTTTGCCTTTATCAACTTCAAAAGTATCGCCAACATTTTGCAGTAAAATATTTAGATAACCGGGGTCAGCTTTAAATGCAGCTTGTATAATGAGTACAATTCCTGCAATGGCAATAAATGCAATGTACGTTCTGGGCCTTTTAGATATTTTGTATAACTCAATTTGTAAAAGGCTCCACATGCGTATCGTTGTTTGTGAGTGATAAAAAATAATCTTCGAGGGAATGTCGAGGCTGCACTGCTAGCAAATTTATACCCACAGCTGAGAGCGTGTTTATGATTTGGGGTACATCATTTTTATTTGTACGAACCCTTAAATTTTTAGCTGTTTTTGTTGTGCGTTCTTTCCATTCTGTTTGTTGCAATTGTAAAAATGCTGCACCATTATCTGTTGTATTTATTTCAACAACAGTATCTGCAGGGTCTAAAAGGGTTGCTACATCTCCTTCTACAACTTTTACTCCTTTATGAATGATGATCATTCTGTTTGCAATTAATTCAATTTCGCTTAACAAGTGAGATGATACAATAACTGTCTTGCCCATTTCTCTGCTCAACCGTAAAATTAAATTGCGCATATCTGCAATTCCCTGCGGATCTAAGCCGTTAGTGGGTTCATCTAAAATAATAAGTTTGGGAGAATGAACGAGTGCAATAGCAATACCCAGGCGTTGCTTCATTCCCTGGCTGTAAGTTTTTGCTTTACTGTCAAATCTATCTGCAAGGCCAACCATTTCAAGCTGATCCATAATAAGTTTTCGGGTAGCTTTTATACCGCTCATTTTTGCGAAAATGCTTAAATTATCGTAAGCTGATAAATACTTGTATACATCAGGTCTTTCAATTATTGCCCCCGTTTGTTTAAGCATGTCATCACCATCATCCTTTATATTTTTGCCAGAAAATATAATTTCGCCAGATGTTGGTTTAATCAATTTAAGCAACATACGCAATGTAGTAGATTTTCCGGCGCCATTTTGCCCTAAAAAACCATATACATCACCTTGGTTTACTGTAAAAGAGAGGTTTTTAACAGCCTGAAAATCATTAAATTTTTTTGACAATTTATCTACCTGCAACATCACGTTCATAGCACAAAACTACTTTAGAAAAAAAGAAACTGCAATTGTTTTAAAAATAATAACTCCAATTACATGTCGATAAAAGAAATATTCTTATTTTTCTTTAAGAGTCAAAATCATTGTGTAATTTTATACTTTATCCAATCTTTCTGTAATAAGCCTCATAAATTTTTTAATGAGCACATAATGAAAGTTTTTTCAACGTTTTTAATTTCTTTTCTATTTTATACTGCAACAATTGCAGGTATTAACCGTGAGAAAATCAGGATCTCTTCTAATTCAAAAACTTCGTTATTAGAATTAAAATTTAATTCTACCCACAAAAAAAACTTACAGGGATATGTTGCTATCATAAACGCAAAAGGTAAGCAAGTAAGTATATTTAAATGTGAAATTGTGAAGGGCTTAAATGTTGTGAGTCTGCGTGATGCTTTAAATTTAAATGAAGGAATTTATACAGTAGTGATGACTGTAAAAAAAAGAAAATCATCAACCAAATTTGTACTTTTTAAATAGATTGTATACAAATTCATAGTATCATTTTTTTTCTATGAATTTACCCCCGTGCCGCTTCCCTAACAGCGGCACTTTTTTTATTTGTTATTTTCAGGCATATAACTACGCAAAGCTTTTACGTATTCTTCAAAAGCCAAAATACCCCTATCTGTTATTTTGCAAACCGTGAGGGGATAATTGTTTTTAAATTGTTTTGTAATGTCAATATAACCTGAATCTTTTAATTTATTTAACTGCACGCTTAAGTTTCCGGCTGTGGCATTTGTTTGCTCTTTAATAAATGTAAACTCTGCTTCTTTTACACTGATTAAAATGCTTATTGCAGCAAGGCGTAACTGAGAATGTAATATAGGGTCGAGATCTTTAAACATTGGCAGCCACACTTTTTTTATAAAGACCCCATAAAATAATACCCGGTATTAGCCAGGCAAATAAACCACAAGCTGCCATTAATAACACATCAACTTCTAAGGTGGTAAATATGGAAACTATACTTGCTGCCCAACAGAAAAAACCTCCTAATATCATTGGTTTAAATTTCGACATTCCCCCAATTATAAAAGTTGGTATACCAAACAACATCATTATTAATGTACTTACGTTACCCAAATTGAAATGAGAAAAATAAAAAGAGGTTATAAACATTGAAATAGTAAATGCAATCCAGATATAGTTGGTGGTAATTTCATTGTGAGCAACAAAATTTTTATTTCTTTTTTCTTTTACAGAAAAATAAATTTGGGGTATAAGCGCTATCAATGTGAGCAACCAAACATCACCAAAGCTTTTATTAAAATGGATTTCGACCCAATTTACCAGACCACAAAATGTTATTAATGACCCCCAAACCATTGACGCTATACCTTTGGTTGTATAACTTTTTTTTGCATTGCTTATCATCTCATTGATAAGATCCAAACTTTGCTGATGAGTGGGCGCTTTTTGAGGAGACAATTCTTGTTCGTTTAACATTGATTAATTTTTATTCAATAATTTACTTTCATTTAAATACTTATTTCTTAAATAAAGACCAGGAATAATGTAAGCCAATACCCAACAACAAATACCACCAATTAATAAGGGATTTACTTTAAAATGGCTCCTGATAAAAAAGTTGGAATCGCATATAAAACTGAAATTGACAAGTAAATAAGATTAAAACTTTTACTGTACAGAAGAATGAAAAGCATGATGAAAAAACTGATGATAAAACAGATCCATACATACCCTATAATTTCGTCGGTGTAAGTTTTTACTTTTAAATTCTTTTTTTTCGAAAAAGAAATATAGCCTGATAAATATATACTGCCCATGTAAAAAACCAAACATAATGTGCATTTTTGTAACCTAAAAGATTGCCTAATACAAACTGCGAAAAACTAAAAATTAATACAGCAATCTCCAGACCAAATAAAGTGTACCTGACTCACTAAATTTATTTTTAGCCTTGTTAATCATTCCGGCGCTTAACTCCAGGCTTTGTTTTTCATTGAATGAATCTTCCACAAAAAAAATTCAAAGGGGAAGAAAATTTTATTTGCATTGTCTTATTATGTCCTCGGTATAATTTTTACCCCACGATGGATAAATTTCTGATACTGGTTTGTATGAAGTAAATTTTTCCATTGCTATTGCCAACTGAGGCATTGCATTTTTACAACCACCGCCAAACTGCTCAGGTGTATATTTTAAGCTTTGCCCTTTAAGCATATATGGTCTTGGGTTTGCTGGATCCTGCTGCATTGCTTTTTGCAATTCTTTTTGGCTTGCCGCTCCATATTGCATAAAGCGCTGTTGCGGACTAACCAGCATCTGTACACTTGCAATCATACTTTTTAAACAACTTATTTCTGAGTTATTTGGTTGTAAAGAATCTGCTGTATTTATTAGGACTGTTGCTTTTTCAGCAATCGGGTCGTTGCCTGCAGGATCTTTTTGCATAAAAGCATAATTAACCCTGCAGTATGCAGCATAGTAAAATGGAAGCCATTCCGTTTTTTCAGTCGTTCCAATTCTTTCAAATGTATTTGCCATACTTAAAAAATTATCAGGCTTTGCAAATGCAGAATCTAACAAAGCGATACTTTTTTTCATAGCGTTTGTATATTTTTCGCTTTGTGCAAATGTTATCAAAGAAAAAA
>JANLVW010000405.1:0-2173 GCA_031364205.1 Ferruginibacter sp. | reverse complement strand
TTGCAGCCTGGGTATTAAAAGAAAGACTGACCAATAATAAACTTATTGGCCTTGCATTGGGTATTGGCGGAGCTTTGGTTTTAATTCTGGCAAAAGACCGTTCCGGTAATCCAGGAGATGTACTCATTGGTGATTTGCTCATTATTTTAAATGCAGTTTCGTACACTTTTTATTTTGTACTTGTAAAGCCGCTGATGCTGGAGTATAATCCCATTGCAGTTTTGCGAAACGTATTTACCATTGGGTTTTTTATCATCCTGCCTTTTTGCTGGACCGAATTCTCGCAAATAAACTGGGTAAATTTCAGCAGCAAAGAATATTTTACTTTGGGTATGATAGTTATACCTGGAACTTTCTGTGCTTATCTTTTTAATATCTATGGAATTAAAAACTTAGGTGCCGCTATATCAGGTAACTATATTTATACCCAACCATTATTTGCGGCAGCACTGGCCATTGGTTTTTTAGGGGAAGAATTATCTGCTTATAAAATACTTGCCGGGTTGCTGATATTTGCAGGTGTTTTTCTGGCAAACAAACAGACAAAGAATGTTTAAAATTATAACTGTACATACGGAAACTGAATACGATACTGCATCTGCATTGTTTAAAGAATATGCAGATTGGCTAAATATTGATTTGAGCTTTCAAAACTTTGAGGAAGAGTTGTTGCAGTTAAAAGAAATATACAGCGAGCCCACCGGTGGTATTTTTTTATTGCAACAGGAAAATAATTTTATTGGTTGTGTTGCCATCCGTAAGAAAGGAGAAGGCATTGCAGAACTGAAGAGAATGTACATAAAACCAACTACCCGCAAAACCGGCGGTGGTACAATGCTGTTGGAAAAAGCATTGGCTGATGCAACTTTATTGGGCTACAAATTAATACGATTAGATACCCTCGCTAATATGACTCCGGCAATAAACCTTTATAAAAAACATGGCTTCTACGAAATAGCACCATACTATTTTAACCCAGAGGAAAATGCAGTATTTTTTGAGAAAAAACTTTGAAGTAATTAGGAGTTTTAAATGATGAATTATGGCGAATATTTCATGGAAGTGACCTGATTATTTGTATCCTATCAGTTCGTTACAGAAATCCTATCAAAATGATAGGATTAGCGAGAATGGTGATAGAATTATTTTGAATATCTGCTTATTCGATGGAAAACACACCAGCATGTTTTGCCACCCCTCCGAGGGAGTGTATTTTGAACTTCACATTATTTGAATATTGTGTGAGTCGGGGCGTAGATTTTGTCTTTTCTTGAAAGTGTAAATGTGAAAGTTGGTGATACACGCAACCAGGCGACTGGCTTTTGATTTGATATTGACTTTGTTTACATAATAAAACTAATTATGAAATCTATTCTTGCGGTTATATTATTAGTAGTTAGCTTTTTTATTTATTGCATCATGTTGAGCGGTAGCCATGGTAACACTAATTTCCGACCACAAAAGACTGGAGACTGGATATTTTGGGGGTTAATAATTAGTACAGGATTTACAGGAGGAGTCATGTTGCTAGTACAAGTAATTAGATTAATTCGTAGAAAAAGATTTGTTATGGATAAGAAGATAGAATAACCTGGAATCACTGCAGCACTTTGTGCCACTCCTCCAAAGTAGGGGAATTTGGACACCAGATTGTTCAAACAATATTCGAAGATAACAGCTGAACAAAGATTCCCTGCTGAACCTAGCAGGGATAAAAACGGAAATACTTTTTGCTGCCTTTGAGCAAAAAGACTGTAGCGGATAGCCCTATACAAATGCTCCCTCTATTTTCAAATGCTCATGTTCCTAAAAATTCAACAAAAAAAATCCCGGCTGCAAACGCAACCGGGATTTTGATATATTTTTAAACAGGTTACGCAATTTCTGAACTCATGCTTTTGCTTACACGCTTGCGTGCATCTTCATCTAAAATATTCTTACGAAGACGGATGCTTTTTGGCGTAACCTCAATACACTCATCAGACTGTATGTACTCCATACACTCTTCCAAACTCATTTGAATTTTTGGTGCTGCCTTGCTTGCATCATCACTTCCACTTGCACGGTGATTGGTTAATTTTTTAGGCTCTGTTGCATTTACAACAAGATCGCCTGGCTTAATATGCTCAGCAATGATTTGACCTACATAAACCTCTTCACCTGGATCTACAAA
>JANLVW010000548.1:0-4859 GCA_031364205.1 Ferruginibacter sp. | reverse complement strand
GCTTTATATAACTTATCTGTAACATTCTTTTATTTTCTATTTAACTGTTGCAAATATAAACGGGAAAAGCATAAATGCTACATTTGTGCAATGCAACATGTGGAAGAAGACTTACAGATACGATGGCTTAAGCTTCGTATTAAACTTAAAGAACATTTTGGTATAAAGCCAGATATGAATGGCGTATTGCTTTTAATTGGTGTGCAGGAACTTGGACAGGGTCCCCAGGCATTCAGCAAAGAGCAGAAACAGGATTTAATGCATATTGCCATTTGTACAATTTTATCTGCCAGTGGGTATTATATAAATGATGGATTAGATGAAGAAGGTTGGCCCCATTTTACTCAGTTAAAAGCTTTGCCCGATTTATTTTTAAACCATCAGGAAGATCTTTTAAAAGATCATGTATTATTGTACTTTCAAAATCAAAAATTTATTTAAAATTATCTTGATGAAAAAATTCCAGTTTTCATTGTTTTGTTTTTCTTTGTTTTTTGCAGGAGATATTTCAGCGCAGATAATTAAAAAACCTGTATCTAAAAAAGTTGTAATAACTAAAGTTGCAACCAAAAAACCTATAAAAAAACCTGTTAAAATCTCTGTTATTAAAGCTTTGCCCGATAATTCTATCAAAATTAAAATTGTTACAGACAGTGGGACAATGATTGTGAAACTTTATGATTCAACACCACTGCATAGAGATAATTTTGTAAAATTGGTTAAAGAAGGTTTTTATGATAGCCTTTTATTTCATAGAATTATACAAGGTTTTATGATACAGGGCGGAGATCCAAATAGTAAAAATGCTGCTGCAGCGGTTATCCTTGGCAATGGGGGAGATAATATGGCGAGAATACCTCCAGAATTTAGAAAAAGTTTATATCACAAAAAAGGTGTTTTAGCAGCAGCCAGAGATGGAAATCCTGAAAAAGCAAGCAGCGCATGTCAGTTCTATATTGTGCAGGGCAAACTTTTAAGTGATGCGGAACTCGATATGATGGAACAGCGAATTGGAAGCAAGTACACTTTACTACAAAGAAATATTTATAAAAAGATTGGAGGTACGGCAATGCTAGATCAAAATTATACCGTTTTTGGGGAAGTGATTTCTGGTTTGGATGTAGTTGATAAAATAGCAAGTGCACCTAAAGCACCGGGAGACAGACCAATTGGTGATATAAGAATGAAGATGGAAGTAGTAAAATAGTGAAGCAACGATTTTGAAACTTTAAAATGAGATTAGATAATTAAATAATTAAATTCATAAAAAAACAAATCATAATGAGTTATCCGCAAAATTTAAAATACACAAAAGCTCATGAATGGATTAGTTTAGATGGAGATGTTGCTACCATTGGGATTACTGCATTTGCTCAAGGAGAATTGGGAGACATTGTGTATGTAGATATCAACAGCACAGGGAAAGCTTTAAGCGCCGAGGATGTTTTTGGAACTGTAGAAGCAGTGAAAACAGTTAGTGATCTTTTTTTGCCGGCCGCAGGTACTATTATAGAAGTAAATCCGGCTTTAGAAGCAAATCCTGAATTTGTAAACAGCGATCCCTATGGTGAAGGGTGGATGGTAAAAGTAAAAGTTGATAACCCTGCTGATATAGAAAAATTGATGGGTGCAGAAGATTATGAAAAACTGGTTGCATAATACTACAACATCAAACAATGTTTAATATAAAGAAATTTTTACCAGGCATAGCCTGGTTTTTTTTAGTGCTGATTTTAATTTGTTTGCCTGGCTATGATTTGCCAAAAGTAGGTGATTGGATGTCGACTGTTTATTTTGATAAATGGGTACATGTGGGCATGTTCTCTGTACTGGCATTTTTGTTTATGATGCCATTTTGCAGAAGTGGTATCCCTCGAATAAACAAATGGTCTTTTATAATTAAAATTGCAATATCTGTAAGCATTTGGGGGTTGACAACAGAGCTTATTCAAAAGTTTTTTATACCGGGTAGAAGTTTTGATTTATTGGATTGGGCTGCTGATAGTGTGGGTGTAGTTTTAGCTGTAGCTGTTTGCAGAAAATTATATTTAAAATAGAGTAATAGTATGCTAGAATAAATTTAAGTTTTCAAAGTTATTTTTGGGAAAGATGGCTAGTGTTAAATGGTTTAAAATACTAGCCTTTCAGGTTTGCTGTTTTTGATAATGTCTGCAGTAGATTTTACAGGCAACGAATTTTCTTTAGAAATCAAAAACATTGTTTAGGTTTTAATAGTAATTTTTCTTTGTTCCCTTCCCATAAATTTCATACAAAATTTTAAGATATTGAGAAGGATAGTATAATTAAAACTAATCTTTAAAATAAGAAGAATTAAAAAACCCGATGCAATCTCCATCGGGTTTTTTATACATATAATATTTAAAAAATTAGGGTCTTTTAACACCACCTGCAGCAGGCTTCACAAAAGGTTTGGCATCTTTAATGCCTAATTTATTTCTTACAAGTTGTAAAATGTTGTCTCCTGTAGGTTTAACCAACAAGTTATCTTCATTAAAAATATAAGCATAGCCATTTTCCTTTGCAACAGTGGTTATAGCATTTAAGGCTTTTTCTCTGATAGGAGCAATTTTTTCATTTTCTTTTGCCTGATATTCTTCTTGACTTGATTGTTGATAGCCCTGAACTTTTTGATAAAGCTCTATTAATTCTTTTCTCTTAATTTCTTTCATACTTGCAGAAAGTTTTACAGAATCTTTTACGAAGGCACTGTCTTTTCTATTTAATTCAGATGAAAGATCCTGATACTGTTGTCCTAAACCAACCTGAAATTCCTGTAATTCTGTCTGTGCTTTTGCAGCTTCCGGCATTGAGCTAATTAATTCATTTGTATTAATGTAACCCATTTTGTTTTGTGCTCCTGCAGTGAAAATACTTAGCGCCATTCCTGCTACGAATAATAATTTTTTCATTTTACTTTTTAAATTGTTTTTCTTTAGTTGGTTATTATAGAAGTGCACTTTATTTGTAAAAATGCTGCATTATGCAATTTGGTTTATTTTTTATTTAACACCAATATTTCTCAATACGTCATCGCTTTTATCAAGCTTTGGGTCGGCAAATATAACAGTAATTCCTTCACTTTTATCCAATATAAAATCATAAAGTTTTTCAACTGCAAGTTTTTGTACAGCGTTGTAAACTCTGTCCTGTATTGGTTTTATCAACTCCTGTCTTTTTTTAAAAAGATCTCCTTCAAAACCAAAACGCTTTTTTTGAAGGTCACGCAATTCTCTTTCTTTATTATAAAGTTCATCTTCTCTTTTTTTCTTTAAAACATCTGTGAGCATAACCTGTTCTGCATCAAAATCTTTGTACATTTTATCCATAGCAGTTTGTCGCTGGTCAAGTTCTTTTTGCCATAGCTCACTAAAATTATCAAGTTTTTTTTGTGCTTCTTTATATTCGGGCACTTTATCTAAAATATATTTTGAATCTATAATAGCATAACGCTGTGCATTAACAGCAAGAGCTGCAAACGAAAATAAAAATGCGAAAATTATTGTTTTCATTTTGTATTTTTTATCTATTGACAAACATCTTATTTCTAATATCTTAAATCATTTCTATTCCGGTTCCTGACCTAGCATAAATGTAAATTTCGCTGCGCCTTTAATACCTGTATTCTGGTTGTATCTGTCAAAGCCAATACCATAATCAAAGCCAAGTAAACCAAACATTGGTAAAAAGAAACGCATACCTACACCAGCACTGCGGCGTAATTTAAAAGGATTGTAATCTTTAAATTTATACCAGCCATTTGCAGCCTCAAAAAATGCAAGTCCATAAATTGTACTGCTTGCAGATGTGCTGAATGGATACCTAAGCTCCATTGTATATTTATTAAAGATGGTAAAATATTGCTGTTGTGTTACACCGTCAGGATTTATTTTTGGATTTGAATTGCTGTAAACCGGGTAACCCCTGTGTGCTATAATATCATATCCTAACAATGCAGTAGTATTACTTAAACCCGCATCACCAACCTGGAAACGCTCAAAAGGTGATACCTGTAAATTTGGATTGTATTTACCAATGAACCCATATTTAGCAGCCGCTTTTAAAATAAACTGCTTGTTTTTATCTGCACCTCTTGCACGTCCAATTGGTACATACCACTCACTGTTAAACCGCCATTTATGAAACTCAGGTAATTTATATTGGTTTTCTGCGCCTGATGTTATACCAAGCAAAGAATAAGGAAGTGTAAACTGTCCACTCAACAATACGTTTGATCCACTTGTAGGAAAAATAGGATTCGGACCTGCAGAATTTCTAAGCAAAGTAAGTTTTAAACTTAAATTTGTTGAGTTACCATTACTTAATCCGGCGAAGATATTTGCGTAATTTTTAAGCTTGTACTGCTGTACGTTTAAAGAATATATCAGGTTAAAATAATCATCCGGCCATTTTAACTGTTTGCCGAGTGAAACACCAAACCCAACAGTATTTACATAAGAATTTTTACCGCATGCTGTACACGGTTGACCAAATTGATTATAGGCATTGGAATATTTTGTATTAAAATAACTTACAGAAAATGAATTTCTTTTTTTACCTCCAAGCCATGGTTCTGTAAAAGAAAGATTATATGATCTGTATGCCCGGCCGTTTGACTGTATTCTTGCGCTGAATTTTTGTCCGTCTCCAGATGGTAAAGGATCCCAGGTGGAGCGCTTCGTAATATTTTTGATAGAAAAATTATTAAAGGTTACACCAAGTGTTCCTGTCAAACCAATTCCTCCGCCAAAACCGGCAGAAAGTTCAAGCTGGTCAGCTGATTTTTCTTCAACCTGCCAGTTAATATCCACCGTACCGTCAGCATTATTTGGCACTACCTG
>JANLVW010000538.1:0-2534 GCA_031364205.1 Ferruginibacter sp. | reverse complement strand
TACTATTGCGTTTTTTATAATTGGACTTCCGATCTGGTATTCCTCAGAGGCTGGTGCAACCGGATAAAAACCCAGGGCACTAAAAATATACCAGGCACTCATTTGCCCGCAATCATCATTGCCACCCAATCCGTCAGGCGTTGCCTTATATTGATTGTGTAATATTTTGCGGATTAATTCCTGTGTTTTCCAAGGCTTATCAGTAAAATTATACAAGTAAGCCACATGGTGTGCAGGTTCATTTCCATGCACATATGTTCCTATAATTCCTTCACGGGTTATATCTTCTGTTTCTGCAAAATACTTATCTGGCAAATACATGGTAAACAGAGAATCCATTTTACCAATAAACTTATCATTTCCACCCATTAATTTTATTAAGTCTGTAGGATTGTGCGGAACAAAAAAACTGTAGTTCCATGAGTTTCCTTCTATTAATCCCTGCCCGTTAGTACTTAATGCATCAAAGTTTTTTAAAAAATTACCGATGCTGTCTTTAGGTTTTACAAATCCATCTTTATCAAAAACATTTTTGTAACTGGCAGAACGAAAAATAAATTCATTGTAAATTTCTACGTTGCCAATTTTCTTTGCAAGTTGTGCAATTGCCCAGTCATCATACGCATATTCCAACGTGTTAGAAACGGAGACATTGGATTTATTTACAGGTATAAAACCAAATTTTAAATAATCGCCAATGCCTTCATAACTTTTTTTTCTTGCTGTAGCTACACAAGCCGCTAATGCTGCTTTTGCATCGATAGTTATATTACCTTTTATGATTGCATCTGCAATTACAGATACGCTGTGGTAGCCACTCATACACCAGTTGTCGTTTGCATAATGGCTCCATATTGGCAGCATGTGCAAGGCGCTTTGGTCGTAATGCGCCAGCATAGATTTAACCATATCGCCATTGCGTTTTGTTTGCAAAATATTATACAATGGATGTAGTGCACGGTAGGTATCCCACAAAGAAAAAGTGGAATAGTTGGTAAAATATTTTGCCTGATGAATATTATAATCCAGCCCTTTGTAGTTGCCATCAACATCCATAAAAGTATTGGGCGCTAAAAAGGAATGATACATGGAAGTGTAAAAATTTACCTTTGTATCTTCTGGCGCTTCAATGGTTATTTTTGATAATTCTTTGTCCCATTTTGCGGCTGCTTCTTTTACCGTTTGTTCAAAATTCCAATGCGGAATTTCAGCATTCATATTTTTTAAAGCACCTTCAGTACTTACACCAGATAATGCAAATTTTATTTTTATTTTTTCATCTGCAACGGTGTTGAAGTTGAAGAACATTTTTATTTGTCTGCCCGCAACATCTGGAAAATTTTCACGCTGGTTAAATTTGCCCCAAAAGCCTCGGTACATTTCTTTTTTACCTTCATTGGCTGAGCCATAATTTAAAATTGGTTTTGAAAATGCCATGGCAAAATATACAACCCTTGTTCTTGCCCAGCCAAACGTTTGTCGGTAGCCCGTTACAAGCGTATCATCTTCTACTCTTACTACAGTCCAAACATTTTTATCTTCATAATTATAAATACCATGTTCAAGGTCTAAAATAATATGCGCATCTTTTGTTTCAGGAAAACTGTATTGGTGAAAACCTACTCTTTCTGTTGCAGTTAATTCAGCTTTAATATTATAATCTTCAAGTTGCACGGCATAATAGCCTGCAGTTGCTTTTTCAGTTGTATGACTGAATGCTGAACGAAAACCACTGCGTGGAACTGTTGCTACGCCGGGGTTTAGCTTTAGTGGTCCAACAGTAGGCATTATCAAAAAATCTCCCAGATCAGAATGACCTGTGCCGCTTAAATGTGTGTGACTAAACCCAACAATTGTTTTATCGTCGTATTGGTAGCCACCACAATATTTATACATATCAGGATTGTATTTTCCATTGGCAATGTACTGCACTGTATCAGTATCGGGGCTTAACTGCACCATGCCAAAAGGTACTGTAGCGCCGGGAAATGTATGCCCCATTTTTTTTGTGCCGATTATTGGATTCACATATTTTGCCAATGAATTACTGCTTTGTGCGGAGGTATTGAACATGGAAAAAATACCAATAAAGAAAAATAAAATGAATACTGATTTTGTATGACGGGTCATTATAATTATTTAGTAAAAATTAGTTTTTTTTGATGGTTGAATCTGCTACATATTCCTGCCAAAGTACCTCAATATTTTTGCCTATAATATTTTTGAAGGTAGTTTCTGAGTATTCATTTTTACGTGCTGCTTCATCAAGCAATTGTACCAAGTTTGATTTGTACCGTTCTGTTATCCATATAAAAAAGCGGGCTGTAATGCGGTACGAATAATTGTAGTTCTGTTCAGGCTTTACATCTGGTAAAATCCAATTTGCTTTTTCATTATTGATGCCCTCTTTAGCCCTCACATAATCTGCTATACCTTCTGTAATCCAACTCGGTACGCTGTTTTGGCCGTAGGCCTGCACAACGTGCATTAACTCATGCGTTATCACATCTATATCTTCCGGCTTCTTTTCGAAC
>JANLVW010000396.1:0-1492 GCA_031364205.1 Ferruginibacter sp. | reverse complement strand
CTGTAACACCAAAATTAGGTGCTGTAAAAAGCCTTGTAGATACGTCACCCGAAATGTTGGCTATACCTGTACTAATACCAACTTCTACCATATTACGAGGCTTTGCAGGAAAAGAATAACTGTTATTCCAGAATTCGTTTTGTTGCCCCATTTTCTTGTTAGGAATAACAGATGAATCGTAGATATTGTATCCACCACTCATATAGCCTGTGTTTCCAGTTCCTGTCTGTGCAAAAGCACCAGCTGAAACTAGCAGACAAATAGCCGTAAATAATTTAATTTTTTTGCTTACCATAACTTAAAAGTTGTTGAATTTTCGAAAATATTCTTATTGTTTAGATGCAAATGTAATTAACGGGATTAGATATACAAATTTATTTTATCATTTATTTATAATTTAATCTTTGATTTACATTAATTATTCCATTATTATCAAGAGTAATGCCAAAGCCAAATAGTTGCACAGGGTAGAAAAAAAGATTTTTATTACTTAAAATTAAATACTAAAATGCCACTCTGGTGCCATAAATTGCTTTTTTTTTAAGATGAAATCTTTTCAAAACATTATAAGTGAAGAATTAAAAGTATTTGAATCAAAATTTTCAAATGCTGTTAAAAGTAATGTTTCCTTATTGGATACTGTAATGAAATACATTATTAAAAGAAAAGGAAAACAGTTGCGACCTATGTTTGTGTTTCTAAGTGCAAAACTTCATGGAACCATAAACGAAAGTACATACCGTGCCGCCGCTCTTGTAGAAATGCTGCACACTGCAACACTTGTACATGATGATGTTGTTGATGAGTCGATGGAAAGAAGAGGTTTTTTTTCAATTAATGCCATATGGAAAAATAAAATAGCGGTTTTAGTAGGAGATTATCTTTTATCAAAAGGCTTATTATTATCAACTCAAAACGGAGAATTTGAACAACTTCGGATTCTTTCGGAAGCCATTAAGCAAATGAGCGAAGGTGAACTACTTCAAATAGAAAAAACAAGAAAATTAAATATTAACGAGGATGTTTATTTTGAAATCATTAAAAACAAAACAGCATCATTACTTTCCTCAGCTTGTGGAGTTGGTGCTTATAGTACTACCCAGAATGATGAAATTTGTAGACAAATGAAGATATTTGGGGAAAAAACCGGCATCGCTTTTCAAATTAAAGATGATCTTTTTGATTACGGAACGGAACAAATAGGAAAACCTACAGGAAATGACATTAAGGAAAAGAAAATGACTTTACCTCTTATATATACACTCAGTAATGTAGATAAACTGACCAGAAGAAAAATTATTTACATTATAAAAAACGATAACATTAATAAGGAAAAAATTAAATGGGTTATTGATACAGTTGTTAGTACCGGCGGAATAAAATATGCCGAACAAAAAATGCTTGAATACCGAGATGAAGCTCTGGCAATAATCGATACTTACCCAAGTTCGGATGTTGGAAATGCTCTTAAAGATTTGGTACGTTATACAAC
>JANLVW010000387.1:0-4895 GCA_031364205.1 Ferruginibacter sp. | reverse complement strand
ACGAAAAGCCGGAGATCAATGTTCAACAAAGTTCTTCAGTCCATGCTCCTAAATCTTTTGCAATATCACTTATGGATTTATTGTTATACTAAACTTTCCATCTGTAACAGTTTTATAACCGGGCCCTACTCCATTGGCTGTTAGACGTCCATAGAAAGTACCTGTTATTTTAGTGTTGGTTACTTCGGTAATAATAATAAAGAAACCATAATTCTGTATTGTGCCAATGTTTAAATTTGACGCTGCTGAGAAATTGCCCGAGTTAGATGTATAGTTTGTAGAATTATTGGATTGCGGATAGTTATTAATAGTGTAAGTACCTGCTGCCAATGAATTGCCAAGCCGGGCAATGTTCATTGCAAAATTTTCACTAGTTGTACCGTTGGTTCCTTTTATATGTATGCCCGCATAGCCTGGTAAAGATGCATTGTCAATTCTTGCAGAGTCGGTGGTATTAAAAGTTGTGTACACGCTATCTACCATACCGACAATTGAATCTGTTGCAAAGGAAAACCCTGCTGCATAATTAATATTTACAGCACATGAAGTGCTGCCGGTAGCATTAATCGTATAAGCAAAAGTACCCGCTGCTGATGGTAAGTTATTAATACCTGCCCGTAAAATAATTGTCTGCATTGAAGGAGTTGCCGGTAATATTCCCGAAGCAGAAAAACTAACGCCATTGTTACTTGTTGTTATGTTATAAGCGCCGCCTGTGGTAACCGTTACAGGTAGTGTAATAGTGTTTGAGACAGTGCATGTTATTCCCTGTTGGTAAATACCATTTGACTGCGCCGTTGCACAGTTAATCGTAAATGTGGCTGGGGCTGTAGTTGTACCATAGAGTACATTAAAACTGCAATTACTTGTTCCATTTGTAATAGGGTAAATAAAAGTTCCAAGGGCTGCTGGTGTGCCGCCATTGGCAACTAAAGTAATTATTTGTCCATTACCTGCAGTTAGATATCCCGTGCCCGAAAATGAGACACCGTTTACAACAGAAGTGGTTATAGCGTAAGTGCCGGCCCTGGTTACATTTACCTGAATGCCGATGATATTGCTATTAGTTGTTGTTACGCCCATATTATAGATGCCATTTTGTGTAAAGGCGGCGCAAGCGTTTGGAGAACCCATAAAAGTATAAACAGCAGAAGAACTCACAGGAGCAATAGCGCCACCTTCGTAGCTATAATCTTTCTGACAGGACGTACCAACAAATAATGTACTTAACAACAAAATAAATAATGATAAACGTTTCATTTACGGCACTTATTCTTTTTAAATTACCACATTTAATTTCTACCATTTTATTAAAATGCGGTTCACAAAATAATTTGAGGAAGTATTTTTGAAACATTAAGATACGAAAAAAAGAAAAGCAGGTTATTAAAGAGAATTTGTTTTTACGAGAGTAAGTTTAAAATATATAGTGCTCCCCCACCTGGGTTTGTGTCGCCACGAACCCTTCGCTTCAATCCGAATCAAAATTTTTAAAAATGTTATGTAGAAAACCAAAATCGTCCGCACCAGTTTCTTAAAACTTTGCTGATGAAAAATAATAATCAAGATTATCTTTCGCCAGCTTCCATTTTCCTTAAAAGGGATTAAAATGTATGTAGTTCAGTTTCTGTTTTGCTACTTCACGGCTGTAAACCTCCCCACCTAAAGAATTCCTTTGCCAAATTTTATGTTTTTTATTGGTTTTATTTACTTCGCAATATTTTGGATTTCCGTTTGCTTTTATTTCCTTTAAAAATGAATGAGATGAATGCTTCAAGAAACTTTCCTTTGATGTTTCATTGCCATTTAAATTATTTTGTTGCCAAATAAATTGAATGTTGTTTGGCATTATTACAAAAACATAAACGGTAATTAACGCTCTATCTGATAAATATTTTAATGAATCAATAATTATCTTTTAATTGATTGTGCCATCTAAAAGTGATATCCATGTATGAATGGTGGCTGACCAAAAATAAATTTTATTTATTGCTGTGTATGATTTTCGCTGATCAGTTATTATACCTTAAATTATTTAATTTAAGATAAGCTTTGATTTGACCTAAGCGAACGGTTCGTGACGTCACGACCCGAGGCGGGAGGCATGCAAATAACCAGCAATCTTATTGCTGTGACTAATGCATTTACATCTTTTAAGGATTGGCGAAAACTTGCTTGTTATTGTTGAGTTGCTCCATTCAGACATCAATCAGGAACAAGCATAAAAGGAAGAACAAAGGTGAGCCATATTGCTAATAAAAAAATGAAATCATTGCTTAACATGGTTGCATTATCTGCTAAAAAATGTGACAAGGAAATAAAAGCTTATTACGAGAGAGAGGTAGCAGAAGGTAAAAATAAAATGAGTGTGATGAATTCCATTAGATGTAAAATTATAAGCAGAGCATTTGCTGTAATAGAAAGAAAAACACCATTTGTAAACATTCAAAAATTTAAAACAGCTTCTTAATAAAAAACAATTTTGTTTGTTTATTATCATAGAATGCGCTAGAGGGGGAATAGTATTTTATTGCTTAATATTTTTCTTAGGTACTAGCATCAGCCTGCTTTTTTTGAACCATTCCTTGTGCTGCTAAACGTCCTGATTCCATAGCTGCATTTAATGAACCATTAAAAAGATAATCTCCAGCTACAAATACATTTTCCATCGCCTGACTTTTGCTAGGTTGCGCCGTCATTTTAAGATCATTAATATCAGGTAACGCAAAATTGATTTTATAGTGGTGGATATAAGTTACCAAGGAAGCCCCTGTGTATTGTTGAACTTCAATAATAACTTTCTCAATAATTTTTTCGATTGACTTCTCTTTATGCTGCACGGTTGTAGCGGATAGAATGGTTTTTCCTGTAGCCGCATCTGTATAAGCGTAAAGGTTGTTGGTATAATTTCCCGGGTCAGCAATCAATGCAATGGTGTTAGCAGGAATATTTGTTTGGTTCACTTCAAAATACAAACACATGCAATTTTTCCATGCGATTGTTGGGTTTTTATGGCTCGGTAATAAAGAAGCGGGGCTACTGGCAATGATTACTCCTTCGTGTGATATCTTTTCACCGGAACAAAGTAAAATATGATCATTCGTAATTTCTTCTACGGCACAGTTGAACATGAACTCCGTATGATGCAATTTACTTTTCAATTGTTTGCTTATTTCTCCAATGCCTAGTTTAGGTATGGTAGCATATCCTTCGCCAAACATTTTGTAAACAAATTCAAACATTCTGCTGGAGGTTCTTAGGTCGGGCTCTAAAAATATGCCTGTGAAAAAAGGCTTGAAAAACCGTTCAATAATTTTGGAGGAGAAGCCAAATTCAACTAAGTATTCCTGCGTTGTTTTTTCAGGCGATGCAAAGATTTCTTCGAGGGATTTAAACTTTAATTGGATGTTCAGTTTTAATATTTTCAGCTTATCTGCAATGGAACCGATATCTGACATTAATGTAGGGACGAGCACTTTCCAATTCCTTAAAGGGTCACCAATTAAATAGGATTTGTTATTTGCATAAATTAATGCACCTGACTCCAGTTTGCATAACTGAAGCTGATCCATATCGAGATATTTTTTGGCCAATGGATAAGCACTCAGCAGTACCTGAAAACCAAGGTCCAATGCATAACCCTTCTCATGAATGGTCTTCACTCTTCCTCCTACTTCATTGGTTTGCTCAATGATGATTGGGTGGAAGCCCGCTTGTTCAAGTTCATAAGCTGCGATAAGTCCGCTTACTCCGGCACCAATAATATATATCTTATCTTTATGTTCCATTGATCTTATTTATGTTTCATTCGGTGAGCGAAAAACAAGCTAGCAACGTTTTGTAACCTTGCGAAGAGTCGACATTGAAAGTACAAATGTCTTTTGGAATTCCGAATATTAAACTTAATTCTTAGTGATTGTAGGTTGATGATCACAGTGCATTTTATCCGTTTAATTACTGCTTCGTTTTCCTGTTAGCAAATTTACTTCTTCCCAAACTAGCGCAGATATGCCGCATGGCTAAGTGCTTACAGGAATCTGTACTGAGCTTGAACCCTAGTCTTAGTAGCCGCACAGAAAGCAAAACTACAAATGCTGCGCATCATATCTGCTAGATAGACCAGTAAATGGAGATGTTGTTTTGGGGCTTGGAAGTCCTTGCATCGTTTTATGTCCCCACGCAACTTTCGTTTAAATTTACTACAGAAATAAAAACTCAATAAAGATTCCCTTACTCCGGAGAGCCAGTATTGCAGTGGACGTCGCCGTATTTTAGCGGCAGCAACGAAAAGCCCTAGACCAATGTTAAAACAAAGTTCCTCTGTCCCTGCTCCTCAACCCCCACCCCCTAATTCAAACTTCTAAAATCAACAGGTACCAATTTGCTTACGCCGGGCTCCTGCATGGTGACGCCATAAATAACATCTACGGCGCTCATAGTTTGTTTGTTGTGTGTGACGATGATGAATTGCGAGTTTTCGCTGAACTGTTTTATCATGTTTGTAAACTTACCAACGTTGGCATCATCAAGCGGGGCATCTACCTCATCTAAAATACAGAATGGCGCAGGCTTTATTAAATAGATGGCAAACAACAACGCTGTAGCCGTAAGTGTTTTTTCACCACCACTTAACTGCCCGATGGATGATGGGCGTTTGCCCTTGGGTTTTGCTACAATGTCAATGCCTGTCTCAGCAAGGTTTTCAGGATCTACGAGTACCATATCGGCCGTATCCTCATCTGTAAAGAGCGCCTTAAATACTTTTTGAAAGTTCTCTCTGGTTTTATTAAACGTATCTAAAAACTGCTGGTTGGCCGTGGCTTCTACTTCCTGTATGGTTTGCATAAGGCTGTCTTTTGCCGTTACCAGATCGTTCTTTTGTTCTAAAATAAACT
>JANLVW010000347.1:0-1147 GCA_031364205.1 Ferruginibacter sp. | reverse complement strand
AGCAGTTTTGTTTTTAGGTAAATGTGGCGGCTTAAAAAAGCGCAATAAAATAGGAGATCTTATTTTGCCAATTGCAGCCATAAGAGGTGAGGGTACAAGCAATGATTATTTTCCGCCTGAAGTGCCTGCAATGCCATCTTTTGCGCTTCAAAAAGCTATATCAACAACCATCAGAGATTATGAACAGGATTAATGGACAGGTGTGTGTTACACCACCAACAGAAGAGTTTGGGAGCATGATGAAGCGTTTAAAGAATACCTTCAAAAAGTGCGTGCTTATGCAATAGATATGGAAACCGCTACAATTTTTACAGTCGGTTTTTACAATAAAATACCAACCGGTGCATTGTTGCTTGTGAGCGATAGCCCCATGGTACCCGAAGGTGTAAAAACAGAAGCAAGTGATAAATCTGTTACTGCAAATTTTGTAGAGCGTCATCTTAAAATCGGCATTGATTCCTTAAAACAATTAATGAATGACGGCTTAACAGTTAGGCATTTGAAATTTTAATATTTTGCTGATGTTGCCCTTGGTACGAATAAAAAATTTGACTGTTTCATTTGAACAGGAAAACAAAATTGTTGATGTTGTAAAAAATATTTCTTTTAATATACCTGCCGGTAAAATAACAGCATTAATTGGTGAAAGCGGTTCAGGTAAATCTGTTACTGCTTTATCGTTTTTACAACTTTTACCTGCTCAGGCAAAGTTGTCAGGGAACATGTTTTTTAGCGAAGATGGATTAACAGAAGTTGATCTGTTAAGTTCTTCCTCTACATCAATGCAAAATATTCGGGGTAATAAAATTGCCATGATTTTTCAGGAGCCCATGACCTCATTAAACCCTGTACACACATGTGGGGCGCAGGTTATGGAGGCTTTGATGCTGCATAAAAAAATGACCAAAAACGGATCAAAAGCTGCGACAGTTGAACTGTTTAAAAAAGTAGAATTGCCAAGGCCTGAGCAAATGATTAACAGGTATCCGCACCAAATTAGTGGTGGTCAAAAGCAGCGTGTGATGATTGCTATGGCTATGAGTTGTAACCCGGCATTACTTATAGCTGATGAACCAACCACCGCATTAGATGTGAGGGTACAAAAAAATATTTTGTTGCTGCTTAAAAATTTACAGGCAGAAAATGG
>JANLVW010000342.1:0-4738 GCA_031364205.1 Ferruginibacter sp. | reverse complement strand
GGGCACCGGTTTTTAAGACATATTGAACGAAACTCTATCCTGCTTTTTTTAATACCGGCAGACTGTGCTGATCATAAGAAAGAATTCGAAATTTTGGTGAATGAACTGGAGCAATATAATCCAGAAATGTTGCAAAAAGATTTTGTAATTGCCATCAGTAAAGCAGATATGCTGGATGATGAATTGCGGGAAGCTATCAAAAAAGAATTGCCGCAAAATATTACCTCTATATTTTTCTCATCAATTACAGGCTATAACCTTTTACAGTTAAAAGATATGTTGTGGAGTTCTTTAAATGCCCCACAGAAAGATACCGTGAAATAATTTTTGGTTTCATTTGAAACCGTTTCATATCCAACACAATTAATGTAATTTGCAATGCTAAAGCAGATTGCATGTTTAATACAAAAATTGCCGGGATTGGAATGTATGTTCCTGAAAATATAGTTACCAATAATGATCTTAGTGCATACATAGAAACCAGCGATGAGTGGATACAGGAACGTACGGGCATACAGGAACGCAGGTATGCAGACCGTACAGCAGAAACTACCACCACAATGGGCGTAAAAGCGGCTGAGATTGCTTTGAAGCGTGCAGGCATTACAGCACAGGATGTTGATTTTATCATTTTTGCAACCCTCAGTCCTGATTATTATTTTCCTGGTTGTGGCGTATTGGTACAGCGTGCTATGAAGATGAAGGAGATTGGCGCATTGGATATTCGTAACCAGTGCAGTGGTTTTGTATATGCACTTTCTGTAGCAGACCAGTTTATAAAAACCGGCATGTATAAAAATATATTATTGGTTGCAAGTGAGAAACATTCTTTTGGGTTGGATTTTTCTACAAAAGGCAGAAACATATCTGTAATATTTGGAGATGGTGCAGGTGCAGTGGTTTTGCAACCAACAGAAGCACAGGGAATATTAAGTACACATTTACACAGCGATGGAGAAAGTGCAGAAATGCTTGCCATGCCTAACCCCGGCACTCATGCAAACCATTGGTTAAAAGAAAAACTGGCAGATTACGTTGATGCACCAAGAGGCGAAATGTTTATGAGCCATGCTATGCTCGAAAACGGACAAAATTTTCCTATTATGGATGGACCGGCTGTTTTTAAAAAAGCTATTATAAAATTCCCGGAGGTGATTGTGGAAGCCTTAGAAAAAAATAATTTGAAAACTACTGATATCCATTTATTAATTCCTCACCAGGCCAATCTTCGCATTGCACAATTTGTACAGCAAAAATTGCAGTTAAAAGATGAGCAGGTTTTTAATAACATTGAAAAATACGGTAACACCACTGCAGCATCTATCCCTATTGCCTTGTGCGAAGCCTGGGAAGCAGGAAAAATAAAAGAAGGGGATCTGATTTGCCTTGCTGCATTTGGCAGCGGATTTACTTGGGGAAGCGCATTATTAAAATGGTAAGTTTAAAAAGACAATTTTATTGATGATGTAAAGCAGTTTTACTTTTAAAAATAAAATTAATTACTTCAAAAATTACAGAATTGGTTTTAGTTCAGGTGTTAAGTTAAGTTTGTAGAGCAGACAAATTAATAAAAAAAAGCCTTTTATAAGCTCAGCTTAATAAGGCGATAATGTTAGAAATTTGTATTTGATAAATAACCTTTATTTAAAAAAACTTAAAATAAATTTTGCTGCAAAGAAATTTTTTAGTTTTCATTAATCCAATTTCGGGTACAAGAAATAAAAAAGATATTCGTACTTACATACAGCAAAAACTAACAGATCTTAAATACAGTTTTGAGGTTCTAACTACAAACCAAAGTGGAAAATATCCTTTTTTAAAAGAAAAGATTTACACTTTAAGCATTACCGATATTATTATTTGTGGTGGTGATGGGACGGTAAATCAAGTTACATCTTACTTAATACATACAGATATTAAAGTCGGTATAATTCCAATGGGCTCCGGCAATGGCCTGGCTTACACAGCAGGTATATCCAAAAATTATAAAAAAGCAATGGCTGTTATATTGCAGGGGAATGCAGGTTTTGTTGATGCCTTAACCATAAATGAAAAGTACAGCTGCCATTTGTGTGGCCTCGGTTTTGATGCACAGGTTTCGCATGGTTTTGCAAATCAATCAATACGTGGCGCATCAACCTACATAAAAGAGGCATTAAAGCATTTTTTTAAAGCAACGCCTTACCGTTTTATAGTTACAGCTAATGGAAAAACATTTAATACAAATGCATTTTTATTAAGCATTGCCAACAGCAACCAGTTTGGCAACAGTATTACTATTGCACCAAAAGCAAGCCTGAGCGATGGGTTGCTTGATATTGTAATTGTACAAAACACAGGAAAGTTTGGTCTGATTTTTAAATTATTGAAACAATTAAGCAGCGGTAAAATTACTTCTGTACGCAATACCTACAAAACAATTCAATATTTTCAAACAAAAAAAATAAGCATTAAAAATCTGGATAATGCGCCTTTTCATATTGATGGCGAGCCAATGGAAACATCGGCTGTCCTTAATGTTGAAATTATAGAAAGTGCATTTTTACTTTTACAGCCTTCATCACTCTACAAGGATTAAAATTTTTTACCCCTCTTAATTTATTCTACCTCTTTTTACAAATTTTTAGTTTACAAAACCTGTGGCTTCATTAAATCAGTTGTGTTTTTTGTATAGAGCAGTATAAACATTGTTTGTGTAATAGCCATTGATGCTAAAAATAAATGGAGCGGTTGTGCAGCTGCCGGCACATCTAAATAATACAATACAACACCGGTTACAACACTTAATAAAATAATGCCGGTAAGTTTTTTTAATGGTCTCGTAAGTACAGGTACTTTTCTGCAATACCAGTTTGCATAAAAAACAGCAGCCAATACTACCCACGAAAAAGACCTGTGAATTAAGAAGGCTAAAGGTGTTTTTGCAAGCCATGCTTCTCTTTGTTCAAAATGTAATGCTGAAGAAACATCATCAATATACATGCGAACCATTGTACCTAATACACTTTGTGCAAAAATTATAATCAACAAAAACAAAATAGCTTTTCTCATTTTTGTACCTGTTGTTTTCTTAAATAGTTTTCCTGTTGTGCTCATCAGTAAAGCAAGCTGGATTTGTGCCAATACAATTGCAAAAAACAAATGAACAGAAATACTTACATGTGCAAGATTTAATTTTACCACGATAGCCCCAAATAATCCTGTTAAAATTACCCCCACTAAAAATGCAATTGACAGATTGAATGCAGATCTGTTTATATTTCTTTTAAAAAATAAAAGAGCAAATTGTATAACCGCAAATACACCTAATAACACACCGAGCAATCTATTAATATATTCTATCCAGGTATGGTAAACATTAAAGCTGTGATCTATATCCTGTGCCTTTAAAAACTTTTCAAAATCCAGCGGTAGTTGTGAAGCATTTGTTGGTGGAATCCATAAACCGAAACATTTTGGCCAATCGGGGCAGCCCATTCCGCTCTGTGTAGTACGCACAATACCACCGGCAATAATTACAAGAAACGTAAGTACAAAAGTGGAAAATACCCATTTTTTAGCAGCAGTCATAAAATTAAATATTGCGGCAAAATTACGAAAAGCAGTTTGCTAATTTTGGAATGATTGAAGGATATTTGCAACACACATGTTAAGATCATTTTTATTTAAAACTAAAACAGAAGCCGGGGTTGATGAGGCCGGACGTGGCTGTTATGCCGGACCGGTATTTGCTGCTGCCGTAATTTTGCCCAAGGATTTTTTTCATCCCCTATTAAATGACAGTAAGCTTTTATCAGCAAAACAAAGAGAGGAACTTCGACCCATTATTGAAAAAGAAAGTATAGCTTTTGCTGTAGGCCAGGTATGTAATATTGAAATAGACCGAATTAATATTTTACAGGCTTCCTACAAAGCCATGCATCTAGCCCTTAATAATTTAGGCAAAGAGCCCGTGCAACTGCTTATAGATGGCAACCGTTTTTTACCTTATAAGAACATAAAGCACAGATGTATTGTAAAAGGCGACAGTATTTTTGCTTCAATAGCAGCAGCAAGTATACTTGCCAAAACTTACAGAGATGATTATATGATAACAATCCATGCTGAATATAATTATTATGCCTGGGATAAAAACAAAGGCTACGGCACACTCACACACAGGAAAGCAATACAAGAAAACGGACTTTGCAAATACCACAGAAAAAGTTTTAATATTTTACCATAGGTAAACTGTAAAGCTATTTTCTTTGTTTTTAAACTTCTATTGTCCATTTCCGTCTTTAATTATTTAAAGCTTATTACTTATAATATTAAAATTAATTGTCAACAATTTTAAATGCTTTTAGCAATTACATTTTTGGGGTTACTTGCTAAATTTAAAATTAAAAAAGCAGCCGAAGCAGACGGTGCTTAAATAACAGTAGAAAAAAATATAAAAAATAAGCAAACTATTTTCATTTCCAAAAACACGAAAGACAAACAAAATAATAATTTTATACAATCAAAAAAGTCAATCAAATTACCTTGAGGATTTTTTGCTACACTTTATTTTCGCTAATAAATGCTGTTGCAACACTGTTGTATATTATTATTATTTTTGCCAATTATTAAAATCTTAATTATGCAGCTTAAATCTGTTGATGTTGTAGACTCCATTTTGCCTGAAGACTTTAAAAAATTATATTACAACACCGGCAAGCCTTTAATTATGAAAGATCTGGCAAAAAAATGGCCGGCA
>JANLVW010000334.1:0-4967 GCA_031364205.1 Ferruginibacter sp. | reverse complement strand
CTTCGTTGGTTTTGGAATAGATATTATGGATATTGATGCATCGCAATATGCAGAAATGAGCAGGGAGATGAGTATCACCAACAATTATCTGCAGGTATTTGAAATCGGCAAAGATTATCTTGATAAGCCTCCATTTTTATTCTGGATAATCTCCATCAGCATGAAAATATTTGGTGCCAACAACTTTTCTTATCGGCTTCCCTCCTTTTTATTTGCAATGTTTGCGTTGTATTCAACCTATAAGTTTGCATTACTTTTTTATAAAAAAGAAATTGCATCATTGGCAGCATTGATACTTGCATCTTGCCAAGCATTTTACCTTATTAATCATGATGTAAAAACGGATACCGTTTTAATGGGCTGGGTAATCTTTAGCATCTGGCAACTGGCAGCATGGTTTCAAAATAAAAATTTAAAACACATCATTTTTGCATTTGCTGCAATAGGGTTTGGCATGATTACAAAAGGTCCGGTTGCATTTATAGTTCCTGTATTAGCATTGGGTACACATATTTTACTTAGCCGAAATTTTAAATTAATTTTTAGGTGGGAATATTTATTAGGGCTCTTAATTGTTGCAGTTATTTTATTACCTGTGTGTTATGGTTTATATACTCAGTTTGACCTGCACCCCGAAAAATTAGTAAATAATAAAACAGGTGTTTCTGGATTAAGATTTTTCTTTTGGACACAAAGTTTTGGCCGTATTACTGGCGAATCAATCTGGAATAACAACAGCAATATTTTCTTTCTTTTTAAGAATTTACTTTGGGCATTTTTACCATGGATAATAATTTTTGTGATTGCACTTTTTTTAGAGTTTAAAACTATTGTAAAACAAAAATTTAAAATAGAACCAAAAGCCGAATGGATCTGCATGGGCGGTTTTACATTTACTTATTTTGCCCTTGGCTCCAGCAAATACCAGTTACCACATTACATATTTGTAGTGTTACCCTTTGCCGCAATTATTACAGCAAAATTATTGATAAGGCTTTATGAAGGAGAAAATCCACGTCTTTTAAAAATTTTAGAAAAAAGCCATTTTATTATTTTCTCTCTGCTGTTTCTTGCATTAATTATTTTAATGACTTTTAGTTTCCCGGCTCCAATTTGGTTATCAATTATCTTATTTATTTCAATAATTATTTTTTACTATTTTTTTACCACAAAAAATATTTCTTACTATTTGATAAATCTCTCGGTGTTTAGTTTTTTACTGATAAATCTTTTTTTAAATTCCTGGATATATCCTTCTCTTCTTAAATATCAGGGCGGAAATTGTATGGGCAGATTTATTAGGACAAATAAAATTCCAACAAAAAATACTTTTATTTATGAAGAACATGTGTGGCACTCATTACATTTTTATTCCAACGATATTATCATCAACAAATACGATTTAAATACTGTTTTGCCCGGCGATTATTTAATTGTAACCGGAGAAAAGATAAATGACTTTGTAAAGGCAGGCTTAAGCTATGAAGTTGTTTACAAGGCTCAAACTTATGGAGTAAGCAGGCTTCAATTAAAATTTTTAAATCCTTCACGCAGAAAAGAACTTACAGAAGAAATAAAACTGATAAAAATAATATAGCAATTAGGTTCATCTTTATATCTTTACAGCAGTAACATTCAATTATTTCTTAATAAGATATACGCTTATATGGTCGCAGTTTTTATTCTTTTTCTTTTAATTTTATTGAATGCGCTTTTTGTAATGAGTGAAATTGCATTGGTAAGTGCACGCAAAGGTAGACTGGAAGGGCTTGCAGCTAAAGGAGATGATAAGGCAAAAACAGCACTGGAACTTGCTAACAATCCTGAAAAATTTTTAAGTACCGCTACTATCGGCATAACACTAATAGCAATATTAACAGGTGTTTATGCAGAAGAAAAATTCAGTAGATTAGTTTCCCCTTTTTTTGAACAGATTACTTTTACTCAAAAATATGCAAACGGAATTGCTACCACTGTTGTAGTTATTTTAGTAACTTTTTTATCTATTATATTCGGTGAATTGATCCCTAAAAAATTTGGTTTGCTGCGTGCTGAAAAAATTGCAAGAAGCATTGCAATACCAATGAATTTTCTTTCAACTGTAATGCATCCTTTTGTATGGTTACTATCCGGCATAACAAACTTAATTTTTAAAATATTTAATATAAAAAAAGCTAGCGACAGTGCCGTAACTGAGGAAGAGATTAAAGCGATGATTTCTGAAGGAAGCGAACATGGCTCCATTGAAGAAGATGAAAAAGATATTATTGAAAGAGTTTTTCATTTAGGTGACAGAAATATAACTTCTTTAATGACGCACCGTACAGATATTGTATGGTATAATGTAAACGATACGCTTACCGATATTAAAAATAAATTAGGCGATATTATTTACAGCACCTTCCCTGTGTGTGAAGGAACTGTTGATAATATTAAAGGAATAGTATACGTAAAAGATCTTTTAAAATCCAATCCCGACCGGGCTTTGGCAGATATTATGAAACCTGCATTGTTTGTGCCGGAAAATAATTCTGCATACCAATTACTGGAAAAATTTAAAGGCACCAGAATACATTCAGCCTTTATTGTAAACGAATACGGAACACTGGAAGGAATGATAACCTTAAATGATATATTGGAAGCTATTATTGGCGATGTACCACAAACAGGACAGGAGGAATACGAAATTAAAAAAAGAGAAGACGGAAGTTTTTTAATAGATGCACAAATTGGTTTTTACGATTTTCTAAGTTATTTTGAAAGAGCAGACTGGATGAATGAAGGTGAACATGAATTTGATACACTTGCAGGTTTTGTATTACACGAATTGGAACATATTCCCGCCACCGGCGAAAAATTTGCATGGAGAGATTTCACGCTGGAAATTATTGATATGGATGGCCAACGGATTGATAAGATTCTCGTAGTTGCTTCAAAAGAATTAAAAGAAGAAATGGAAGATTAAATTGTTATTGATTTAATACTGCGCAGTTACCTTATTTTCTGTGCTCGATAATTTTGCACTTTTTCGTTTATCCTCTACAATTATATGAACGATATTCATTTGTTGTTCATTATACTCCAGTAAAACATTATCAGTTACTTCAATTTTTTTTGGGGTTGTAATATTATCTGCTTGGTAATAACTGTAAATTCCTTCATCAATTTTTTCAAAGCCCAAATATTTTAGCACCACAAATTTTCCGTCTACCGCTATTTTTAAATGCTTTTGTATATAATCATTCACCAGTTTTTCCATAGCCGGTTTTACTTTTTCATCCAATAAATCAACATGGGTTTTATAAGTTGCCCGAAGAGTTTTTTCAAAATCATCTGTAAAAATTTTACAGCTTACCTCCAGTGTTTTATCTTTTGCATTGTGCTCAATTTCTGTAACACTAACAAATATTGGGTGATATAAATTAACGCCGGACGGTAAAAACGTTAGTGAAACAAACAACCACCTAAATATTAAACTTGCCATTTTACCTTAAAATTTACAATTACTTTTATGCTACAGTAAACCTACACAAATTTAACGCAAAGTATTAAAGCATACTGCAGGTATGAATGATTTAGCATTTTTTTTTAAAGAAGGCTGGCAACATATAATTAGTTTTAATGCGCTCGATCATCAACTTTTTATAGTTGCACTTGCTGCTATCTATATTTTAAAAGACTGGAAAAAAGTATTGGTGCTTGTTACAGCATTCACCGTAGGACATTCTCTTACACTTGCGTTAAGCATATATGATGTTATACGTGCTGATGAAAAATGGGTGGAGTTTCTCATTCCAATCACCATCATCATCACAGCAATTTTTAATTATTTTGCAAAAGACTTTAATAAAGAAAGCTTGCAGCTCAATTATTTTTTTGCACTTTTCTTTGGTTTTATACACGGGTTAGGTTTTGCAAACAGCATCAGGTTTATGCTGGCAAGAAATCAAAAAATTGGTAGCGGTTTATTAGGTTTCAATTTAGGGCTGGAGGCGGGACAGATTGTATGCGTTGCTATAATTTTATTATCAGCATACCTGGTAATAAATATTGCAGGTTTAAAAAGAACCTTGTGGATTTATACTTTAAGCACAATAACAATTTTATGGGCGGTAAAATTTGCTGTGGAACGAATTCCATAAAAATATATCTTTACGTTTACCAATAACTTTAAAACAAAATAAATTAATAATGAAAAAAATCCTCTTTTTGATTTTGTTAAGCTCGGGCATATTTTTTTGCTTTGCGCAGGATATTAAAAATAATCCCGGCAGTAATCATGGTAACCGATTTGAACAGTTGGGAACTATACTTCCAACACCAAATGAATACCGCACAGCAAGTGGTGCGCCGGGTCCAAAATATTGGCAACAAAGGTGCGATTACGATATTACCTGTGAGCTTGATGAACCCAACAGAAAAATTACCGGTAAAGAAACACTTACTTACTACAATAACTCTCCTGATAACCTTACTTATTTATGGCTCCAGTTAGATGAAAATGAACACAGTTCTGTAAACAACTCAGGTTACCAGACCAGTAATACTATGCCAAGCGCTTTAAATACAGAAGAACTTGACAGACTCAGTACAGGTAAACTCGACAAAGAATACGGGGATAATATTACTAAAGTTACTACTGCACTTGGTTCGCCTTTAAAATATACCATTAATAAAACAATGATGCGTATTGAGTTGCCGCAAACATTAAAACCAGGGCAACAGTTTACTTTTAAAATTGAGTGGAATTATAATATTATTGAGCGTACCAAATACGGTGGCCGTGGAGGTTTTGAATATTTTCCTGAAGATAAAAATGATTTGTATTCCATTACCCAATGGTACCCACGACTTTGTGTGTACAGTGATTTTCAAGGATGGCAAAACCACCAGTTCGTTGTCAGTGGAGAATTTGCGTTAACCTTTGGTAATTTTAAAGTTGCTATGACTGTTCCATCTGACCATGT
>JANLVW010000330.1:0-1587 GCA_031364205.1 Ferruginibacter sp. | reverse complement strand
TTTTTTGCACAATATAAAAACACAGACTAATGGAAGATACTTTACTTATTGATGCTGCGGAAAGATTTGTAAAAAGAGAAATGTCAGCCGAAGAAAAAATTTATTTTGAAGAATTAAGAAGAAATAATCCTGATCTTGATCAGGCTGTTGTAGAACAAATTTTCTTTTTAAACCAACTGGAAGATTACAGCGATAAAAAGAATTTTAAATCATTGCTTGCAGATGTGGAGAATAAACTAACGCAGGAAGAATTTCTTTCAAGATCAGCAGCACCGGCACCATCAAGAATTATACAGCTTTGGCAGCGCTACAAAAAAGATATTGCTGTTGCCGCCTCTATAGCAGGCTTGGTTTCCTTATTAATTGCTACTGCAGTTTCAACAGTTAACACCGGTGAAAAAACAAATATTAAACCACTCGTAGATAAAATAAATAAGGAAGCAGAAAAGACACGTAAGATAGAAAACAAATTAAATGAGATTGTTAAAAGTGGTGTAGTTGGTGAAAAAACCAAACCCGGTTTTGATTCACGGTTTAGAGCTACAGGCTTTTTGGTTGATGCTAATAACAATTACATTGTAACAAATGCACATGTTATAAAAGAGGCATCTCATCATCTTATTGTAGAAAACAATAATGGAGAACAATTTAATGCAAGTACCGTTTATGTAGATATATTAAATGATATGGCCATTTTAAAAATTACAGATTCATCATTTAAACGTTTGCCTCCTTTGCCTTATTCTATCAGAAAATCTGCAGCTAAATTGGGCGAAGCCATTTTTATGTTAGGGTATCCTAAACAAGAAATTGTATATGGTGAAGGTTATGTAAGTGCTAAAAATGGATATTTGATGGATACGGTTTTTTGCCAGATAAGTACAGCCGCAAATGAAGGAAACAGCGGCTCACCGGTGGTTACCAAAAATGGAGAATTGATTGGTGTTGTAACAAGCACTGAAACAAACGCAACAGGGGTTGTTTATGCAATTAAATCTGCAAATATTTACCGTGCAATTGAAGCGGTTAGAAAATTGAAAGATAATGAAAAAATTAAAATAAATTCTGTACCTTCTTTAAAAGGTTTAGACCGTCCCGGTCAGGTTGAAAAAATGAAAGATTACGTTTTTATGATAAAAGGAAATTAAAAATTATAAATTATAAAAAAATTGAAACCTTTAAACCCATAGGCGATTTGGATACTCTCCTACCTCAATTAACTTATACAAACTTTCTTTTACGCCTGCTGCATCTTCTTTATAAGTAACCCCAAACCACTGCGAACTCGTACTGATAACAAGTATTTTACTATCTGGATTTTTTAAAATAGAATCTGCTATATAAGGTATAAAAAATTCTGCTTTAATATTCTCCACATTATTTAAGGGGAACTCGGCAAAAAGCTTTTCTGTAATATTAAATACAGATGGATGAAAACACCAAAAATTCATTGAAACATTTGTGTTGTCTTTCAAAACTGTCAAATTGGATTCAACTTCAAAAACTATATCATCCTCCTTTTTGTAAATTTTTATGCGTTCGTTTATACCTGTCAATAAATTATGTTCATCTACCTCACAAACACCA
>JANLVW010000316.1:0-7483 GCA_031364205.1 Ferruginibacter sp. | reverse complement strand
TACAGCCAGGTAATAAGCAGGTGGCTGCGGGTTACGTTGTATTTGGTTCCTCTACTATGTTGGTATATGCAACGTAACCCGCAGCCACCTGCTTATTACCTGGCTGTAAAAAATCTGCTTTGGTTGCCGGCTTTCCCAGTTCACTTACACGCCTGTAAATACTGAAAATAGTACCGATGGAAACATTTACATCGATATTAGAACTTCCATCCAAAGGATCAAACAGACAAACATATTTTGATTTGTTGCTTGTTTCATCATCAAATATCACAATGTCATCTAACTCTTCGCTGCCAATTCCTGCACAGCTTATACCATGTCTCAAAACCCCCACGAGTTGGTCGTTTGCAAAAATATCCAGTTTTTTTACTTCTTCACCCTGTATATTAGTAGTGCCGTGGTCGCCCAAAATATCTACCAGTCCTGCTTTATTAACTTCTACGTTTACTCTTTTGCAGGCAAGACCAATATCTCTTAAAAGCCCCGCCAATTCTCCAGTTGCTAAAGGAAAAGCACGCATTTCCTGAATGGTAAATTCGTCAAGGGTAAGGATATTTCTGTTTATAGCCATGTACTCGATTTAAAATTAATAATTGCAGATTTTAAATAATAAAAAAACATAAGTCTACAATTGTATGGGAAATGCAAAGTAATTATAATTTTAGAAAAAATGACTTAACAGGTTGGTAAGTGTTGTATGATGCATGTATATTAGATTTTAAAGTTTGATGCTGAGCAATTAAATTCGCAACAATGGCAGCTTTAAAAGCGCAGCAAAAAAATTTTACAACATACACTTAAAATAGAAAAAAAAACATGTTTGTTTTCAAGTTTGGCGGAGCATCGATAAATAATATTGAGCGAATAAAAAACACTTCTAATATTATAAGAGATAATGCAGATCAGAAATTATTAGTGGTAGTATCTGCCATGGGCAAAACAACCAATGCTTTGGAAAAAATTGCAGAAGCTTATTTTGATAACCGAAAAGATGATGCACTTACACTTTTTGAAAAGGTTAAAAAGAATCACCTGGAAGTGGTAAAATTTTTATTGGTTCACAATTGGAAAGCTGCTGAGGACCAGTTAAAAGATTTTTTTACAGAAATTGAATGGATGCTCCACGACAAACCTGTCCGCATTTATGATTATTATTATGATCAGATTGTTTGCTGTGGAGAGTTATTCAGTACCTGCATTGTAGCCCATTATTTAGCCGAACAAAAAGTAAAAGTAAAATGGGTAGATGTCAGGGACATTTTTAGAACTGATAATAATTTTAGAGACGCAAGTGTCGATTTTGATTTTACAACGTCAAAAATAAAGAACAGTATTTTACCATTATACAATGACTTTGATGTAATAATGACACAGGGATTTATAGGCTCTACAGATGAAAATGAAAGTACCACACTGGGCAGAGAAGGAAGTGATTACTCTGCAGCAATTTTTGCAAATATTATGAATGCTAAATCACTCACAATTTGGAAAGATGTGCCGGCGGTTATGAATTCAGATCCAAACAAATTTAAAGATGCGGTAAACATTCCTTTATTGAATTATACTGAAGTTATTGAAATGGCTTATTACGGTGCTCAGGTTATTCACCCAAAAACAATAAAGCCTTTACAAAATAAAAATATCCCGCTTTATGTAAAAAGTTTTTTGGATACTGAATTGCCGGGAACCATTATTAATGCTGATAAAACATCAAATCTCCCTCCTATTATTGTATTAAAAGGACAGCAGGTTTTAATTCATTTTCGTTCGAAAGATTTTTCATTTATGGAAGGAAGAGCTTTGGGGCAATTGCATAAAATCTTTAATGCTGTAAAGTTGCAGCCAAATCTTACACAAAATACTGCTATTTCATTTGTTTGCTGTTTTGATGGTCATGCAGAAAAAACCGGTCAGATAGCCGCAGATGCTTCTTTGCTTTTTGATGTAGATGTTGAAAGAGATTTATCGCTCCTTACAATTCGCCATTATGATAATGCAACAATTGAAAAACTTACTAAAGATAAAAATACTATTCTTGAACAAAGAACCCCTGAAACTTTGCAGGCTGTCATGCGGAACTAAACAAAATAGCCGCAAAAAATGTTTTGCGGCTATTTTGTTATTGACGATATTTTAATTAACGACATATTCTCCTTTTTTGTTTACCATAATTATAGGCAATTCTTTTTTCATCTCAAAAAAATCAAAAACTTCTTTTAGATTGCTGTTAAAGTGTTGCATGTAACTGTTGTCTTTCATAGAATTTTCTAAAAATTCCACAGACTTTTTTACACTGTATTTTATAGGGAATACATGCACGGGTATAAATTCCTGTCCCTGGTTTCTTACATTACTTGCTAAAAAATACAATTCTTCAATTGGTGCGTCTGTAATAGGAATACAACCTGTAGAAACACAATTGCCATGAATATAAATTGCACTGCCAGGTCGTTTTTCGTCACTTAATATCCTGTCCGAAGCATTGGGATAATTAAGCCCTAACGAAAGATGGTAATTGCTGTTAGGGTTAAATTCATTTATGTAATAAAAACCTTCAGGCACCTGATAGTCTCCTTCAATTCTCTTTGGGCCCATAGCTCCACTTTGCTGGCAAACTTTATATGTCTTAAATAATTTGTAGGGTTCTTTGGTTGATGATTTTACCCAAATTTCAAGTTGTCTGTCATACTTAAAAGAACGCAGATACATAGCCTTTGGTGGCCATATTAAGTTTTGCTTTTCAAATTGTTTTTTTAGGGAATCTTCCAAACGGTTAGCAGCCTCCGGCGACTTTAAAAAATATCTCGGCCCTGTTTCAGATTGAGCTGAAACAGCTAAAGTTGAAAACAATAAAATAAAAAGTAAAAAGCAGAACTTACGCAAATTCTTCATTAAATAAAGGGTATTTAATCATTAGTTTACACTAAAATATCAAAAATATTTAAACAAGTGTGTTAAAAATTCGTCGTTTTAAATTCACAATACCCACATTATAAATTTCCTCTTGCATCCTGTTCTCTTTCCAATGCTTCAAACAATGCTTTAAAATTTCCTTTTCCAAAACTTTTAGCACCTTTACGCTGTATGATTTCAAAAAATATTGTAGGTCTATCCTGTAAAGGTTTACTAAAAATTTGCAGTAAATAACCTTCTTCATCTTTGTCAATCAAAATACCCAATTCACTTAAGGGTAAAAGGTCTTCATCAATTTTGCCTACTCTATCCATAACATCTGCATAATAACTCATGGGAATTTTTAAAAATTCAATTCCACGGCCTTGCAAATCTTTCACTGTCGTTACAATATCAGCAGTTGCAATGGCTACATGTTGTACCCCTTCACCATTATAAAAATCAAGGTATTCTTCTACCTGGCTTTTTTTCTTTCCTTCTGCAGGTTCATTAATAGGGAATTTTACAAACCCGTTTCCATTGCTCATTACCTTACTCATTAACGCAGAATATTCGGTTGAAATATCATTGTCATCAAAGCTTAAAATATTTTTAAATCCCATAACTTCTTCATAAAATTTTACCCATGGGTTCATCCGGTTCCATCCCACATTTCCGACACAATGGTCAACATACAACAAACCTGTTGATACAGGATTGTATGTACTCTCCATTTTTTTAAAACCCGGCATAAATACTCCGTTGTAATTTTTTCTTTCAATAAAAAGATGAACCGTTTCCCCGTATGTATGTATACCACTTATTACAACTTCTCCATTTTCGTCAGTTAGTCTTTTGGGCTCTTTATAACTTTTACCGCCCCGTTTTGTAGTTTGTTCCCAGGCATCATTTGCATTTTCCACCATTAGAGCCAATACTTTTACGCCATCTCCATGTTTATTTACATGGGCAGCAATTTCATGGTCTTGCCGCAATGCTGTTGTTAATACAAAAGTCAATTTATTTTGGCGGATAACATAACTTACTCTGTCCATTAATCCCGTTTCAGGTCCCGCATAGGCAAGACTTTGAAATCCAAAGGCAGTTTTATAAAAATGTGCAGATTGCTTTGCGTTACCAACATAAAACTCAATATAATCGGTACCCATTAACGGTAAAAAATCTGCTTTTGAAGCGATGTTTTTTTCATCAATTATTCCTGTATTTTCCATATAAATATTTTTAAGCTGACTAAAACAGAGTTATTTCCAGCAAATGAGGCAATTAAGATTTGTCATTTTAACACATTTTAGGAAAAACATAGAAAACAACATTTTATATTGGACTCTATAAAGAATTTTGTTTAAAATATTTGCGTGGAAAAAGATGCGTTTGCAGAAAATTTTATTTTTCTCCATCAATGGCAAGTACCTCCATCAACAAATTGTAGTTGCAGCGCTTGTCGGTAAAAATTTTATGGGAGTAATCAGGAATCATAAAACACAAATTTAATATTATTAGCTAATAAAAAGATTACAAAAAAATTATGTAATAAAATATGATTTAAAATAAATTAAAAAAAAGAGACCGTTTAAAGTCTCTTTTTTAAAAAAATTCTGGATAAGATTTACTTTTTAGGATTAAGCGCTTTTTCAATCCTCCTGCTCATTTCTCTTAAATGAATTTTTGTCATTTGATCAGTTGAAGTTGCTGTAGCTGAATTTACTTCTGCTTTTAAAGAAATTAAATGTGCACGTACCGAAGCCTGTACATCAACATAATCATTGTCAACAGGTGGAGTAAATCCACGACCAAATGTAATGCCTTGAGGAATTACTAAAGGAGGAGGATTTAAAACTACATCCATTCTATCTACATATGTTTGTTGTAATTGTCTGCGGTAAACATCTATTGCTTTATGAGCAGGCAATTCACTCCATACCCCTTTTTTCACATCAGTAAGCAATTCAGGAATTGTGTATGTTTCAGCTCCTGGGAAAGTTGCTGCCTGTACCAGGTGATTTAATGTTGAGGACCTAAACATATTCCCTATAATTCCTTCCTGTAAATCTCCAATTACTTTTAAACCGTTCAATCCGGTTTTGCCGTAAATATCATTATTTACAAGCCACATCGGTGTTTTAAAAAGGTTTTCATTTAAATAGTTTACAGCTTCTTTCTGCTTTGCTTTGGCAACAGTTTCATAAACCATACCCGGCTCTTCTGTTACTTTTGGTGTTTTCATTATACCTCCAATTGTTCTTAAAACATGGTTGTTATATCTGTTAAACTGGGTTGTAACTTCACCGTACATCATTTCAAGATTAGCGTAATCTTCGTTAGGTTCTTTTGTCCATTCATTTAGGTTAGGTATAATTCTTTTCAAATTTTTAATGCCATACAAACTTCCTTTTACAGCATCGTCTCCTACCTGTTCTGTTTGGTTACGGGGATCATCCCTGTTTGTTTCACCATCCCCAAACCATAGGCGTTTGTTTTTCATTTTTTCCATCACCCATTTGTTCATTGCTGTTTTTTCTGCATCAGCACTTTTGTACTCAGCAAATCGGCGGTATCCCCAGGCAATTGCCCATTCATCATAATCTCCTATTCTTGGGAAAATTCCTCTTGTACTAATATTATCTTCCGGCTGTGCAACATAATTAAAACGGGCATAATCCATAATAGAAGGAGTATGACCATTAGCTTCTACCCAGGCTTTGTCTCTTAATTTTTCAACCGGTACAGTTGAAGAAGACCCGAAATTATGTCTCAATCCCAGCGTATGTCCAACTTCGTGAGAAGAAACAAAACGAATTAATTGGCCCATCAATTCATCATCAAAAACCATTTTCCTTGCACGGCTATCTAAGGGAGATGCCTGCACAAAATACCAGTTGCGTATTAACTGCATTACATTATGATACCAATTTATATGGCTTTCCATTATTTCCCCACTGCGTGGATCAGCAACACTTGGCCCGCTTGCATTTGGTATTGTTGATGGTTTGTAGACGATTGCAGAAAAGCGTGAATCTTCCAGACTCCATTCAGGATTTTCTTCTTTGGTAGGTGCTTTTTTTGCCATGATGGCGTTTTTAAAACCGGCTTGTTCAAAAGCAGTTTGCCAGTCATTTACACCTTGTATAAGATAAGGTATCCATTTTGCAGGTGTAGCAGGATCTATATAAAAAATAATTGGTTTTTTAGGTTCAACCAACTCACCTCTTTTATATTTATCCATGTCTTCCTCCTTAGGTTCCAAGCGCCAGCGTTTTACAATAGAAACTCTTTTTACACCTTGAGGATTTAAATCAAAATCGGTGTAGCCCACATTAAAATATCCTACTCGGGGATCATAATATCGAGCCTGCATAGGGTTTTGAGGCAATAATACCATGGAGCTGTTTAATTCTAAAGTTACATTTCCATCATTAGGCCCCACAGGTGAACTTGCATATGTTTTTACGGTTACAACCTCTACATTTATAGGAAAAGTTTTTACGGTTACAACATAAGATTTATCTTTTTGTATTGAAGTAAGGTTGGCTCTTTTTTTAGTACTATTGTCTAAAAACAATACATCGTTATCACCATTAACCAAATCTGTTACATCTATGACAACAGCAGATGAATCTTTTGAAAATGCTTTAATATCAAAAGCAAATTCAATAGGCTGTATGTTTGAATTATTAACTGACATAAACATGGGCGACGTAGAATCTTTTGTATATTCTGCATAAGAAATCGTGCGCAAAAATATATTATCGTTTGGCCCTCTTTCAAACCATATAACATTTTGTCCAATATCATCGCCTGCATAAGAAAGCCCGGAATTTCTCCCTGCTGTTGGTGCTTTTGAAATTCTGTTTACTACAAGAATTTCCCTTTTTAATATATTATTAGGTATTTCAAAAAAATATTTATCGTCCAAAAAGTGAACTTTAAACATACCTAAACTCGTTTTTGCTTTTGCTGTAATAATTTCTGAGTAGGGTTTTGGGCCTTTAGATACAGGTTTGGCTTTGGCATTTTTTGAAGTGTCAGATATAGCTGTTGCCGTATCAGCGGGTGCTTTGTTTCCAGGCCTTTGAGCCAAGATATTGACAGAACAAAATAATACAATACTAATTAATAGCCATTTTTTGGTGGTTGATCTCATTGCAGTTTTATTATTTAAAAAAAGTTAGGAATTCAATTACAAAAATAATCAAAAACAAAGGATGGTGCTATAGTTTGTTAAAAACAATTTTATACTGCCTTATCTTTGGAGCTATGATAAAAGCAGGAATACTTGGTGGTGGTCAACTGGGCAGAATGTTATTGCAGGCAGCTGCAAATTACCCTGTTGAAACTTTTATTTTAGAAAATGATTCAGCTTGCCCAGCTGCACATCTTTGCCATCATTTCATCAAGGGTGATATTGCAAATTTTGATAATGTTTATAATTTTGGTAAAGACCTTGATGTTATTACCATAGAAATTGAACATGTAAATGAAGATGCTTTGCAGCAACTGGAAAATGAAGGTGTAATTATTTTTCCAAACGTTGCTGCCTTAAAAATTATTAAAAGTAAAATTCTGCAAAAAG
>JANLVW010000313.1:0-5453 GCA_031364205.1 Ferruginibacter sp. | reverse complement strand
CCCCTATTTTTGCGAACCCTGGGTTTGTAAAAAAATAATTGAACTCCACCTACAATCCCCAGCAATGTGGAGTGTGTTTTTGTTGCAGGATTTAATGGCTATAGATGGAAATGTAAGACGAGCAATTCCGGCAGAAGAAAGAATTAACGATCCTGCAAATCCAAACCAAATATGGAATTACAGAATGCATGTAACGATAGAAAAATTAATGGAAGCAGATGATATGAACCCTCAGATAAAAGAAATGATAAAAGAAAGTGGCAGATAAATTTGTTTGCTTACAGAAAAAATTAAGTACATGATTAAAGTTTCCTATAAAAAAATAAACCTCCCTTTTAAATATCCGTTTACCATTTCCAAAGGTACTAAAACGCACCAGCCATCTTTAATTGTAAGGTTAGATTATTTTGGGCAAACAGGTTATGGCGAAGCACCTGCCATAAATTACTACGATATTAGTGTTGAAAAAATGATTGCTGATATTGAAGAAAAAAAAGTTTTTATAGAAAAATTTTCATTGAGCGATCCTGAACGTTACTGGCATTATCTGCATCATTTATTTCCTAAAAATCCATTTTTGGTTTGTGCACTTGATATGGCTGCGTGGGATATTTATGGTAAAATGAAACGTCAGCAATTATACCAGTTTTGGGGTTTAGATACTGCAAATTCACCCATAACAGATTATACAATTGGAATTGATTCTGTGGAAATGATGGTTAAAAAAATGACCGAAAAACCATGGCCCATTTACAAAATAAAAGTCGGATTCGATGGCGATGTTGAAATGGTTGCGGTATTAAGAAAACATACGACTGCCGTTTTTAGAGTAGATGCAAATGCTGCATGGACTTTAGATGAAGCCCTGTATAAAATTCCTTTATTGAAAGGACTTGGTGTTGAATTGATTGAACAGCCTTTGGCAAAAGATGATTGGGACGGTATGAAGATATTGTATGCAAATGCAGTGCTGCCATTGTTTGCAGACGAAGCCTGTGTTAAAGAAGAAGATGTACTGATGTGCCACAATCATTTTCACGGAGTAAATATTAAGTTTACAAAATGCAGCGGCATAACCCCTGCAAAAAGAATGATAGATAAAGCCCGACAACTTGGTTTGCAGGTAATGATTGGCTGTATGAATGAATCTTCGGTGGGTACGGCAGCCATTGCACAACTTGCACCGCTTGTAGATTATGTAGATATGGATGGACCTTTGCTATTAGCAGAAGATATTGCAACAGGTGTAACATTTAAGGAGGGTAAAATTATTTATACCAATGGTTATGGTTTAGGTATAGAAATGGGAGACTGGTGATAATTTTTTTATTTGAAAAATTTGCCAATTTATAACACTAAAAATTATTTCTTTATTTTGCGCCACATTTAAAATATAAAATGCAGAAATATTTATTTATTGATCGTGATGGTACAATCCTTCAAAGCCCACCACCGGGCGGACAGATAGACAGTTTTGAAAAATTACATTTCTATCCGCATGTAATAACCTGGCTTGGTAAAATTGCCCGTGAATTACCTTTTAAACTTGTAATGGTAACCAACCAAAATGGTTTAAATTCTCCCATGTATCCCACAGAACTATTTTATCCTACTCAAAATTTCATGTTGGAGGTTTTAAAAAATGAAGACATTCTTTTTTCTGATATTATAATAGATGAATCATTACCAGAAGAAAATTCTCCGCTACGTAAACCCCGCACAGGCAGAATGACAAAATATTTAACGGATGAAACTGCTGATATTAAAAATTCTTTTGTTATTGGAGATCGACTGACCGATGTGCAGTTTGCAAAAAATATGGGTTGCAAAGCTTTGTTTTTAAACCCATCAAACTTAAGAGGGCAAACTGAACTTACAGATTCTATTGATGAGTTAAAAACAAACTGGTTAATGGTTGCATCTACACATTGGGAAGATGTATACGATTTTTTATGTAAGCAATAATAAAATTACCCACAAAAAAGCACACCAAAAAATGGTGTGCTTTTTTATTTCATCTATTAATTTGTTACCAAATGTTTACCCTTAAACTATCCGGTCTGTACATTTTATCGCCCGGCTTTATTCCGAATGCTTCATAAAATTCAGGAACATTTACGAAAGGCCCATTCACTCTTTCCTTTGCAGGCGAGTGTACATCTGTCATTACAAGGTTTGCCAGTCTTTCTTTGCGCTGTGTATATAACCAGCCCAAAGCATATCCTAAAAAGTAACGCTGCATTTGTGTAAACCCGGCAATTTTTTCATTCTTTTTAAATGCGTCTGTCTTCTTAAATGCATCTATACCAAGCAATATACCACCAAGGTCTGCAATGTTTTCTCCCTGTGTAGCACTACCATTTATATGTAAAGTATCTACAGGGCTAAATTCATTAAACTGGTTTATAATAAATTTTGCTCTTTTTGAAAATTCCTCACCATCTTTTTTATTCCACCAGTTTTTTAAATTTCCTTTATCATCATACTGTCTTCCTTGGTCATCAAAGCCGTGTGTAATTTCGTGCCCCACTGTAGATGCTGCTGCATAACCATAAACCAATGCATCATCCAAATCTTCGTCTCTATAACCGGGTACTGCAAAAATACCTGCGGGTAAAACTATTTCGTTGTTGCTTGGGTTGTAGTAAGCATTATACGTTTGTGGCGTCATTCCCCATTCAGTTCTGTCAACAGGTTTGCCAAGTTTATTGAGTTCATAATTGTGCCACCAGGCTGCTGCACGCTGCACATTTAATACCCAAGGTCCATCTTGTATAGCAAGGCTGCTAAAGTCTTTCCACTTATCAGGATATCCAACTTTTTTAGAAATGGTAGCAAGTTTTTGGTAAGCTTTTGTTTTTGTGCTATCACTCATCCACGTAAGTTTTGCAATACGTTCTTTGTAGGCTGCACGAATATTTTCTACAATACCATCGTATCTTTTTTTAGCAGTTTCACTAAAATATTCTTTTACAAAAAGTTGCCCCAATGCTTCGCCAATAGCGTTTTCTTCAGCATCCAATACCCGCTTCCATCTTTCTTTAGGTTTGGTAGCGCCTGATAATGTTTTGCTGTATTCAAAGCGGTTATTAAATGTTTTCGAATCTAAATATGCTGCTGATGATGCTACTAGTTTTAGTTTTAAATAACTTTTCCAAACATTTATAGGTGTAGCTTTTAGTTCATTGCTAAATGCTGTATAAAATTCCGGCTGACCAACAATTACAGAATCAACTTTATCTGTACCCGAAAGTTTTGCATAAGCATTCCAGTTTACAGCAGGTGCAATTTTGCTGAGCCCTGCACGATTCATTTTATTATAATTTTTATAAGGGTCACGCAGGTCAGCAATTTTTCTGCTGACTTTTGCCAACTTTGTTTCCAAAGCAAAAACGGCTTCTGTATTTTTTGCGGCATTAATGCTGTCAATTTGCGTGAAAGTTTTTAGCATATAATCTTTATATGCCGCTTTTACTTTTAACGTTCTTTCATCTGTATTAAAATAATAATCTCTGTTTGGTAAACCAAGTCCACCCTGGTCAAGTTTCACAGCCATAACTTCACTGTTCTTATCATCCTGCCCAATGTAAGTGCTAAAAAGGCAACCGATACCTTTACTTTGAAGACCTTCGCCAACCGCAAGTACATCATCTGCTGAAACAATAGCATCAATCTTTTTCATATCTTCTTCAAGGGGCTGCAGGCCTGCAGTTTCAATTCCTGCAGAGTCCATTCCACTCTTCCAGAAATCACCAATTTTTTGTGTTATGGTTCCTTTTGCAGCTTTTGCAATTACAGCATCTTCATTTATTTTTTTCAGTTTGCTGTAAATATCATCCTGCACCATATTGCCAATGCCCCAGCCACTTTCTGCATCTGGTATAGGTGTTCGTTTAATCCATCCGCCATTGGCGTACATAAAAAAATCGTCGCCCGGTTTTACGGTGCTGTCAATGTTGGCGGCAAGTATATCAGGCTTGCTACTTTTTGTGCTGTTATTTTCTGTGGCTGTGTTGTTGGCTGTTTTGGTATTGCAGGCAAATAAAAAGCTGCAAAGCATAGCCGGTAAAAATATTTTTTTCATGCAAGTTATTTTGTTTGCTAAATGTAATCATTAAAACAAATTCTTACAATGCATTTTTATAAATGGTAAATAAGTTTGGGGCTGTTTACATCAAAACATTGTTCAGCAGTTGATCGGGCTTTGCGTTACAATCTTTTTATTCGCTGATGCGATATAAAAAGGATTTCCACTGCAATCCCGCAGCCTTGCAGCGTATAACTTAATTGACTTTTTTTGCTAAAATTATTTATTATGGTATTTTGCGATACAATATTTTTTCTGCCTAATTAAATTTCATAAAGCATATTAAGTTCTCTAAAATCAGAAATTGTTTTTATAGATTCATTAATTTCTTTGGCAGCTTTTTTATAGTACAAAAGTGCTTCAATACCTAATTGCTGAGCAGCTTTTATTTCAGATTCAACATCATCGCCTACTACTAAAACTTCATCAACATCATAATTGTGCCTCAATATAATATCAACAAAAACATCTTTTTTTGTTGTGTAATGTTTTGTAATATCTACAATATGTATTTCTTTAAAATCATTTTCAATACCCAGGCTTTTAATTTTACTCTGCTGTAGTTTGGTAAAGCCTGTTGTAACTAAAAACTTGTCTACCTTTATTTTCTTCACGTGTTTATAATCATCAAATGGGGTTAAGTTACCATTATAGGTAAGCAATTTGAGATGAGTAATACATTTTTCTATTAAGATTTTACTAAATGAATATTGCGCAGCTACAGTTTGAAAAGGCTTTTGCATAACATCTCTTTTAATATTTTTAAGTTCTGTATTGAGAAAATCATCACACTCAAACAATTTAAATAAAACAGAAAATAATTCTTCACCTATTGTATCTACAGAGTACAACGTATTATCTAAATCTAAAATAACAGCCTTTTTTTTCATAGCTTATTGCTTAGTTAATTGTACAAAGTAGAAATATAAAATTTTAAATTAAATCAAAGTACTTTTCTAGTTATAAATTTTATTTTAAAAATAAATTACTAATGCTGAATTTTAAATACTTTCATCAACAGCTTAAAATTTTTTTGTAACTGTCCAGATAGAAAAAACATCAAGTGAAGCGAAAAAAAAATTCGTTTAAAAGTTGTATAATAACCTTTAAACGAATCCAATATTTTAAACAAAATTTATTACATAACTTTTTTATAATCTGCTTTTGCTTCTTCAAGCGTTACTTCTTTCAAGCGTGGTCTTACACCAAAAAGACCAAGCATATTTCTATACTTTACTACATACGTTTTTCCTGCTTGTGCATTTAAAGTAATTGCTCTCTTAGATTGCTTTGGCGAAATGCTGTGAGAGCCGACTGCAAGGTCTGTAGTAACTACAGAACCACTTTTAAGTTTACCAACTTCTTT
>JANLVW010000267.1:0-6711 GCA_031364205.1 Ferruginibacter sp. | reverse complement strand
GCATTTTGCTGAAACTGCTGACCTTTAAAACGGTGAGCAATTATTAAAGCCGGAAATAAACAGACAGCTGTACTTGGCAGTATAAGTTGTTTCATAATGTTGAGCGCCGTTATCTGTCCGCCAATCCACAACATAGTTGTAGTTACATCTCCCAAAGGCGACCATGCACCGCCGGCATTGGCAGCAATAACAATCATACCGGCAAACCAGAGTTTATCATCTTTTTCTGATAATATTTTTGAAGAAAGAGATGTCATTACAATGGCCGTTGTTAAATTATCAAGCAGAGCTGAAAGGAAAAAACTAATTACGGTTATAATTAATAAAAGTTTTGATTTGCTTGTAGTGTTTATTTTTTGGGTAATTACATCAAATCCGTCATGCGAATCTATCAGTTCAACAATTGTCATGGCGCCTAATAAAAAAAATAATATAGAAGAGATTTCACCAAGGTGATGTAATAGTTCTTCGCCAACAACTTCAACTGCATTGCTCTGCAAAATATAAACGGTCCAGCACAGCACACCTATTATTAATGCTGATGCAGCTTTGTTAAGTTTTATAACATGTTCAAAAGCTATAGCAATATATCCTGTAATAAAAACTGTAATGAGAAGGGTTGTAACCATATTCTGTAAGATTGTAAAAACAATATACATTTAGTAAATCTATTTACAAATAATAGAACAGGATTTCGCTTAAAAAAATTGAAAGTAAAAAAATATCTGATCAAATCTTTTTTAAAAAATTAATCATTTTCATTGACTATTTTTTTTGATGGAATACCATTTGGATACATCATATTTTGAATACGCAGGTTCATTAATTTATCATCTTCAAATTTATTTACCCAAAATACTTCGTAAAAAGCTTTTATAATACCGGTAAGTGGAGTGGCTAGCAATAAACCAATAAAACCGAAAGCCACACCCATTGCCATTACTGCAAAGAGTATAGAAACGGGATGTATCTTCATAGTATTTGATCTTACTTTAGGCATAATAAAATCTGCCATTAATTCATCTGATGCGAGATAGAAAACAGTAACCCATACCGCCGTTGTACCACTAACTGCTAACGCAATTAAAATGGGAGGTATTGCTTTAATAAAAAAGCCAATTCTGGGAATAAATTCTGTAAAAAATGCCAGCGCCCCCCAAACAAATGCGCCGGGTACACCCATTATGTTTAAGAAAATTGTAGCAGCTACAGCATTTATAACCCCTCCTATTAATATTGATTTCATCCATCCTGTTATCATAAAAGAAATACGTGTAAAAGCTACAGTGGCTTTATCCCGCTTGGCAGGTGCAAAACTGAGTAAGTACAATTCAAACAGTGGGCGGGGGCTTGTAACCATATAAGCAACCATACTTATGAAGACAATAACAACAAGTAACTGAGCTAAAATAGAAAGAGATAGCGAACCAACCTGCATTAAAGTTTTTGGAATGGACGGCAGGAGAGAGGAAAGTTTTGTAGGGTCCAGTATAATTTCTTTCCGAAGCTCAGGGTAGTCGCTGAACCAAGAACTAACTGTTGTGGAAGCCTGGGTTGCATAAGATGGGAGATTGCTTACTAAAACTGATATTTGGTTATTTACTTTCGGCCCTACAAATATGGCGATTGAAATGAAAGAAACCATAATTAAAACAAACACTATGGTTGTGGCCAACCCTCTTTTTATATTTCTTTTTTCCAGATTTGTAACTGGACCGTTTATAGCAACTGCTAGTACAAAAGCAAAAACAAGCAGCAAAACAACACTTATCATTTTATAAGTTAAAAATAACAAGATAACAACGCCTGCTGCCAAAAAAATAGCTTTAGAAAGTTGTTTGTATAAATTGTTAGATTTAAAATCGTACAAAATAAAATATGTTTATAAAATAAATTTACCGGGTCTGTAATCAGCTTCAAATATATAGCCATACTTTTTCCCATAAAGATTAAAAAAAAGTATACTCACATTACCTAAAGGTTAGTTTTTAAAGACAAATGGGAAAAATTTCTTAAAAAACTTGTCTAATAATTTAAAAACAGCTTATTGGAATACTTGATTAACCTTATTTCATAATTAAATTTAATAAAAGTGCCGTCCACCCTGTTTGATGAGATGCACCAAGACCCTTTAAGGTGTTGCCATGAAAGTATTCGTGAAAGAGTACAAGATTATTTCCTTCGTTTTTATAAAATTGATTGTATTCAGCAAAAACCGGTCTATCATTGTTTTCATCTTTTTTAAAAATACTTACGATGCGTTGTGTAAGCATATCTGCCACTTCAGTTAATGTGTAATCTTTACCGGAGCCTGCCGGATACTCAACCTGCAGGGAGTCTCCATAAAACGCCCCATATTTTTTTAATGCTTTTATAAAAAGATAATTAATCGGCATCCACACGGGGCCACGCCAGTTTGAGTTGCCTCCATACATGCCTGAAGTAGCATCTGCAGGATCGTATTGTATGCTGAAATCTTTGTTATTGATGGTAATGCTATAGGGATTTTCTTCGTAAAATTTTGATAAGGAACGTATGCCGCCAGAAGATAAAAACTCCTGCTCATTTAAAAATACTTTTAACAGCGTTGCCAGTTTTTCTTTGTGTATTAAAGAAAGTATCATGTCCTCACCATCGGCATGCTTTTCGCCGGGGAGGTATTTATTCTTTTCACTGCGATAAGTCTGGTACCACTGTATTCTTTTTTTAAAATCTTTTAATTTATCCGTTTCGTTTAAATCAATAACAGATACAGCAAATAGTGGCGATAAACCAACAACAGAACGAACCCTTAATGGTGCAACAGCGTAGCCCGTTACTGCAAGCACATCGTAAAAAAAATTATCCTCTTCATTCCATAAGCCAAGCTCATTAAGTGCTGCAGAAATAATTACAAAGTGCTCATAAAATTTTGTTGCCATTTCTTCAAAAGCTGAATCGTGCAGGGCAATTTCTATGGCTATGTCCATCATATTAAGCGCATACATCCCCATCCATGCGGTGCCATCTGTTTGCTCCAGTACAACATTGTTATCAAGCGGAATATTTCGGTTGAAAATGCTGATATTATCCAGGCCTAAAAACCCACCTTCAAAAATATTATTTCCGTTTGCATCATTTCTGTTTACCCACCAGGTAAAATTGATGATAAGTTTTTGGAATACTTTTTTTAGAAATATTATATCGCCCTGCCCTAATGTTTTTTTTTCAATATTATAAATTTCAAGTGCGGAAAACGCATGTACGGGGGGGTTTACATCACTAAAATCCCATTCGTATGCCGGTAACTGCCCGGCAGGGTTCATGTACCATTCCCGCATAAGTAAAAGCAACTGGTTCTTTGCAAAAACCGGATCTATCAGCGACATGGAGATAGCGTGAAAAGCTCCATCCCATGAAGCGTACCAGGGATATTCCCATTTATCAGGTATAGAAATTACATCCTGATTTTTAAGTGTAATCCATTTCGAATTACGACCATTTAATCTGTCATTATCCGAGGCAAGGTTACTGTCTGTTTTATTTAGCCAGCGCTCAATATCATAATGATAAAATTGCTTACTCCATAAAAGTCCTGCAAATGCCAATCTTTGTATTGCTGCAAGTTCATCATCATGCTGCACAATTAATTTGCTGTAAAACTGATCAGCTTCTGTTTTTCTTTGCTCAAAAATTTGAAGCCCATCTTCAAAAGGATCCTGTAATATTTTATCTGATAAACGCAGTAAAATAATTTCACTTTTGCCTGCTGCGATAGTAAGTTCATAAACAGGAGAAAACTTTGTGCCTTCCTTCTTATCTGATAATTCTTTTTTGTTTTTGCCCGAAATAATGGCATCATGAAAAGCATCTTTTACAAATATGGATTTGTTAGCTGTACCAAATATTTTTTCATTGTTGGTTTCATTTTCGGTAAACAGTCTTTCTTTTGATTCCTGAAAATAAAAATAATAAGTACCTGTTCTTTCGTGAGATGCTTTTACACAGTTTGGTGTGTTGAGTGTTAAAGACGGTTTTGCAGATAAGCCACCATACTGCCACCTGTTGTAAAACCAAAGTGTTGGTATCAATGTTATAGAAGCCTTTGCTGCACTCCGGTTCGCCACTTCAATCTTTATGGAAATATCATCGCTGTCTGTTTTTGCATAGTTTATAAAAACATCAAAATAATTGTTGTTATTGAAAATTCCTGTGTCTAAAATTTCGTATTCAGGTTCCTGTTTACTGCGTGCCTGGTTTTTATTTAAAATGTCATTGTAGGGAAATTCAGCTATCGGATATTTATAGAGATATTGCATGTAATAATGTGTGGGAATATTATCCAGATGATAATACAGTTCTTTTACATCTTCACCATGGTTGCCTTCGTGGTTGTTGAGACCGAATAATCTTTCTTTTAGAATTGAATCTTTGCCATTCCACATTGCCAGTGCAAAACAAAGATCTTGTGCCCGGTCGCATATGCCGGCAATACCATCTTCGCCCCATAAGTATGCTCTGCTCCTTGCCTGGTCATGTGTAAAATAATTCCAGGCATCGCCATCCTCGCTGTAATCTTCCCTAACTGTCCCCCATTGCCTTTCGCTGAGGTATGGGCCCCATTTTTCCAATGGAATTTCATTAAGAGCATTTGCTGCAAGTCGCTTTGCTTCTGCATTATTCATAAAGAAAAATTGATTGATTTATTGAAATTACAAAAGCTTTTTTAAGAGATTAAATAATTGGGCAACTGATTTGTAAACATTTGTTTTCATAAATTTACTTCTCAAATATTAATTAAATATTATGCTTTCTCCTGATGATAAAATACTGGTCATAGATGTTGGTGGTTCTCATATAAAAGCTATGTTGCTTGATGCGGGTGGTAAATTGCTGAAGGATTATGAAAAACTTATTACACCAAAACCTGCTACCCCAAAGGCGGTTGTTGCCACCATAATGCAACTGGCTAAAACTTTACAAGGCTACACAAAGGCTGCGGCAGGGTTTCCTGGGTTTGTAAAAAACGGTATTGTTTACACTGCCCCCAATCTTGACAATAAATCTTGGAAAAACATTGACCTTAATAAAGTTCTTGGAGATAGTCTTGGATGTCCGGTAAGAGTGCTGAATGATGCTGATATGCAGGGCCTTGCTGTGGTAAGTGGAAAAGGTTTTGAAATAATGATTACCCTAGGTACAGGTTTTGGTACAGCTTTTTTAATGAATGGAAAATTGCTACCGCATTTTGAATTAGCGCATCATCCGGTTTGTAAAAGCCAAACTTATGATGATTATTGCGGGCAAAAAGCTTTAAATAGATACGGAAAGAAAAAATGGAATAGGCGCATGCAAAAGGTACTGGGCATTTTGCAAACTGTGTTTAATTATGACAGACTCTTTATTGGTGGTGGTAATGCAGCGCAATTAACAGGATCTCTTGGAGAAAATATAAAAATTGCTACCAATCTTGAGGGAATACATGGTGGAATAAAGCTGTGGAATGACCAGGCTTAGGGTGAATAGTTTTGAATAAAAATTTCCTTTGTTGATTGGGTTTTGCTGAAATACAATACAACAACCCTTTTGCCAATCATATTAATTGAGGAATCCTTTTAAATTAATAAATAGCATGATTTCTTAACAACGCCTTCATTAAAAATAAAAAGAGATTTAATTTTTTTGAAACGTCTCCGTTATTTGCACAACTGTAAAACCAAATTTGCGCAATACACTGCGGATAATCATGGTATTTCCATCAGGCATTAGGTACATGTTTTGAGACATGCGAAGGTGTTTAATAAATTTTCTTTGCAGAAGTTTAAGCCTGAATGTCCAGCTGAAATTATTGCCATATAACAGACCATGTGCGGCGCCATAAATATCGTTTGCTGTAGCATCTACGTGGTGTTCATCTATCTGGCGTAATTGCCATGAGCGGTGGTTTTTCTTTCCACCTTCAGGATAAAGATTTTGCTCAATATGAATCAATCCGTCTTTTAGTGTACCCCCGGTCTCAGTTTTTATCCGGGCTGTGGGTTTACCTTCATGGTTCTCAATTACACCATCAGAAATAGTTTTGCCAATAAAAAACTTTATGGGGTCTGATTCTGAATTTCCTTTTTCAAAATCAGCAGGCTTCATACTTGCACAGCCTGAAATGTAAAATAAAATACTTGTTATGAGAATGAATTGTGTAATGCGCATATAAAAATATATATAACGATAACTAAACCTTAAAAGTTTGCAATGCAGACACAACTTATCGCATTTGATAAATTATTATTCTCTTTTAAAACCTGTATTATTTCGTAGTACCATAAACCATAACTACATTTTATGTAATTTTAAACATATTGTATCTTAAATTGATAAAGAATAATCAATAGAATTTTAGAATTATTTAATAATCTTCATTAGAAACCAAAGCTTGTATGAATATCAACATCACACAAACGACAAACTCGAAACTTGCAGATATAGATTTTAATGATATTCCTTTTGGAAAATATACCTCCGATCATATGTTTATCATGGACTATGCCGATGAAGCATGGGGTGATTTTAGAATTGTTCCCTATCAGGCATTAATGCTCGATCCTCAATCGAAAGCCTTACAATATTGCCAGTGTATTTTTGAAGGTATGAAGGCAAGCATTGGTTTGGACGGTGCTCCTAAACTTCTTCGACCTGATTTAAATATTAAACGTTTTAATCTTTCAGCCGAACGTA
>JANLVW010000266.1:0-1934 GCA_031364205.1 Ferruginibacter sp. | reverse complement strand
CAGAAAGAATATGGTGATGCAGCAGGGTTAATAAGTATATTGCAAAATGATAAAAATTTGCCCGTACGCTTAAAGAATGACCTTGAAGAAGTTACATCTTATTGGTTCTATTCACAGAATAATTTTGACAGTTCTGCAGTTCATCTACAAAAAGCCTTAAGCAATGCAGATACAAAAGATGATAAAGGCAGATGGGAATATCTTCTTGCACAAATGTATGAGCTAACAGGAAAGTTTGATGAGGCTTCTGAATATTATCTTAGGGCTGCACACCAAACATCTAATCCCGTTATGGATATTTATGCCAGATTAAGCGAAGCCAAAATGCTTAGAAATACAGGTAATTTTAAAGAACTTGATAATACCATTTTCAATCTTTTAAAAATGGCGAAAAAAGACAAGTATGAACCATTTAGAGATATTATCTATTACTCAACAGGTCAACTTAGTCTGCAAAAACCCGATACAACCAACGGAATTATTTACTACAATAAAAGTGTTTCATATAATAATTTAGAATCAGGTATCAAAGACAAATCATTTTTTCAGTTGGCTAATATTGCGTTTAAGCAACAGCGTTATAAGGATGCATATGCTTATTATGACAGTCTGAGTGCTGCTGGCAACAAAACACCTCAAGATTTATCTTTAATTGAAGACCGCAAAGAATTGCTGAGTCGTTTAGTACCTAAATTAATTTTAATTGAAAGGGAAGACAGTCTTCAAATGCTCGCAGCAATGCCCTCTGCAGAAAGAGAAGTTTTGATAAAAAAAATGGTCAAAAAATACCGCAAAGAAAATGGATTAAAAGAAGAAGATGAATTTGCGGGAAATACGTTGATAACATTTGCAGACAGAAATAAAGAACCGGTTGATTTGTTTAAAGCTTCAGCAGCCAATACAGGTGAATGGTATTTTTATAACGCCAGTTTAAAATCAAAAGGCTTTAATGAATTTAAAAGCAAATGGGGTAAAAGAACGAATGTAGATAACTGGCGCAGAAAAACTGCACTTGATGCGAATGCCAACAACTCGGGCAATGGCTTATCTTCTCTTGACCCTAATGCACCTGATCCGGGAAATAAAAAATCCGGTACAGATGCTGCTGTAAAAAGCACTAATTTTTCTTTTGATGGATTGATGGCTGAACTGCCACTCTCCAAAGAAAAAATTGATTTAAGTAATGTTATTATTGCTGCAAACCTTTATGAAGCTGCACAAATTTTTCAAAATGAATTGCAGGATTATGAGCAGGCTATTGCTTTGTATGAAGATTTTTCTAAAAGATTCTTTACCCATATTAAAATACCCGATGTATACTTTGGATTAGCTTACTGCTACAATAAAATAGGTAATTCAACAAAAGCATCTTTGTATTCAAATTTATTAAAAACAAATTTTTCCGGAAGTGACGCAACAAAAGTCTTATTAAACCCTTCACTGCTTAAAAAAGGAGAAAAAAATCCTGAAGTCACGGCACGCTATGAAGGCGTTTACAATATGTTTGTAGAAGGTAATTTTGAACAGGCAACTAAGGCTAAGAAGAAAGCTGACAGCACTTATGGTAACAATTATTGGTCGCCACAACTTTTATATATTGAAGCTGTTTATTTAATTAAACAAAGGCAGGACAGCTCTGCAATCACAGTTTTAAAAAATATCGAATCTTTATATCCAACATCACTTCTTAAACCAAAGGCTACAACTTTAATCAGCGTTTTGCAAAGGAGAAATGAAATTGAAAAATATTTAACTGATTTACAGGTGACAAGAGTAACGGATGACCAGATTATTATTGCAGACAATAAAGTTCCCGTTGTTGTAAAGGCAACTGCAAAACCTGCGGATGTAAAAATGAAAGCACCTGCAATTGTAAAATCGGTTATATCAGATACCATAAAAGTACCTTCAATTTATATAAATAAATCTTTTAC
>JANLVW010000261.1:0-3749 GCA_031364205.1 Ferruginibacter sp. | reverse complement strand
TTTTTTGCCAGTATTTCTGCACCCAATTCTTTTACCTTTTGCATTTGTATAGCCATAATTTCTAAATCAGCACTTACTCCCTGACCACCGCCACTTGGTTGGTGTATCATAACCTGTCCATTTGGAAACATATATCGTTTCCCTTTTTCGCCTCCACTTAATAAAATGCTTCCCATACTTGCTGCCATGCCCATACAAACTGTGCTTACAGGAGAGGATATCATTTGCATTGTATCATAAATTACCATACCGCTGGTAACTACACCACCCGGACTATTAATATAGAAAGTTATTTCTTTTCCAGGATCAATAGCTTCTAAATACATTAATCGATTGGTGATGTCTTTTGCACTTTTATCATCCACTGCACCCCACAAAAAAATTTTTCGTTGTTCGATAAATTTTTTATCAAACTGCCAGCCTGACATCATTTTTTCCATTGGACTTTCGGGCATTTCCTTTGGATTTTCTTCTTCATCATCAAGACGAATATTTTTATAATAAGTATTCATTATTTATGATTATTATTTGTTTTTTTAAAATTTACATTTAGATTTTAAATGTCAGATCATGTTGTTTTAACCTAATGAAAAAGATTTAATGGTGAAATGTGCGGCGTCACGGAAGTTAAATTTAACTATATTTTTGTTGGGCTAAAAAGCTTGGTTTTAGGCTTAACAAATTAATTAATCTTTTTTAAGTTTACGGGAATTTATTAAAAGCACTTCATCTATAAGACCATATTCTTTAGCTTCGGTTGATGTCATCCATTTATCTCTTTGGCAATCTTCGGCAATTCTTTCAATCGTTTGACCTGTATGCAAAGAAATAATACTATATAATTCGTGCTTTACTTTTTTCACTTCATTCACAGTTATTTCAACATCGCTTGCCTGGCCCATTGCACCTGCACTTGGCTGGTGCATCATTATACGGCTGTGTTTTAATGCTGTCCTTTTGCCTTTTGCACCTGCGCACATTAAAACCTGACCCATACTTGCTGCCATACCTGTGCAAATTGTAGCAATATCTGGAGTAATAAACTGCATGGTATCATACATTCCTAAACCTGCATAAACACCACCACCCGGACAGTTTATATACATCTGTATATCTCTTACACGGTCTGTACTTTCTAAAAATAATAATTGTGCGGTAACTATATTAGCTACTTCATCATTAATAGGATATCCTAAAAAGATAATCCGATCCATCATAAGACGGCTGTAAACATCCATGATTGCTACATTCATAGGTCGCTCCTCAATAATATTTGGCGTAAGATTGGTTACATTGTGCTTTATATATCCATCAAGTGTGTTGCTGCTTATACCCTTATGCTTTATGGCATAATTTTCGAATTCTTTTCCTAAGTTCATACTGAATAAATTTGTTGAGCAAAGATATTGTTTAATTATTTTTTTTATTATCTATGCAGTCATTAGTCAAAAATTATTCCCTTAAAAGATACATGACATAATTGCGTAACTTTTATAAAAAGTAGGGACATAAAAAAGCCCTCTAAAATAGAGAGCTGTGTAAACTTTATAATTGCAAACTGCAAATATTCTATTTTATTTTTTTGAACCGTGCTCATCAGAAACAGAAAGCTTATGACGGCCTTTTGCTCTTCGACTTGCTAGTACTTTACGGCCATTTGCTGTAGACATGCGCTCACGAAAACCGTGAACAGATTTTCTGCGGCGTGTATGGGGTTGGTAGGTTCTTTTTTTTCCTGGCATTATATAGTTTTTTTCCTTTTACAAAAATTGTTTGTTTATTATAGCATCTAGGGCACCATCCCTATAGCTTGTGAAAGGATTGCAAAAGTAACAGAATATGTTGAAATATGTAAGGTTTTTAAAGATTTATTTTACCTGCAGTGACAGGCTCTCCAAAGAATGATGAAGCATGTTCATTAAAATTAATTTCATCACCTGTAGTAAAAAACAATCGCTTTTTAGTTTTACTGCATAAATCATCTAATTTTTGATGATTATTGAGGTATTTTTTTAAGCTCTCTGCAACAATTTCACCTTGCGAAATAATAGTTATGTTAGCGGGTACAAACTGTTTTATTTTGTTTAATAAAAGCGGGTAATGCGTACAAGCCAAAAGAATACAGTCAATTTTATCATCCATATCCAATAAATTCTCAATATTCTTTTTTACAGGTTCATCAGCTTCAGTGCTGTCTTGTTTTCCATTCTCAACCAAATCAACCCATTGCGGCGAAGCGAGTTGAGATACAACTATTTCGGGATGTAATTTTTGTATCTCCAATACATAGGAATTTGACTGAACCGTACCCACTGTGGCTAAAATACCAATATGTTTTGAAATAGTATATTCATCTATAATTTCAGATGTTGGCCTTATTACCCCTAAAACTCTTTTGGAAGAATCAAGACTAGGCAAATCATTTTGTTGGATTGTGCGAAGTGCTTTTGCAGATGATGTATTACATGCTAAAATAACTAGTGGACAACCTTGATCAAAAAGCCATTTGACAGCCTGCAATGTATATTCGTAAACGGTTTTAAAAGATAACGGACCATACGGTGCTCTTGCATTATCTCCTAAATAAATAAAATCATGTTCGGGTACAAGTTTACAAATCTCTTTGAGAACGGTTAGTCCTCCGTAACCACTGTCAAAAACACCTATGGGTTTTTTATTCATATTAGGATGCATATTAATCATAATAGATTATATAAAAATCCCGACCAATTTTGATTGGTCGGGATAAATAAGAAAAATTTTTTTTACAATTTTATAACCGCACCACTTGCAATTTTATTGCCTGAAGCATCTCTTAAAACAAGCATATAAGTTCCCTTGATAAAAGCAGATAAATCTAAGTTTATAAAAGCATAGTTACCTGCTACATTAAATGTTTTGGTCAACAGCTTTTCGCCCTTGCTATCATATAAAGAAATTATCCGGATTTGAGCTGCAGTCGTTGAACTGTAAAAACTTACTTTTACTAAACCCTGTGTAGGATTAGGTGATAAAAACAATCTCCCTCTTTCATTTGCAATATCAGAAACAGTAATTGAATTAGAAATTCCTACACAACCGGTTGCAACATCAAGCACAGTAACCTGATAAGTACCGAATTCATCTAATAACCCATTTGCTTTTGTAATTGAATTAGAAGTAACATTGGTTAGAAGAATATTATTCCTTTTCCATTGATAACTATAATTTCCAATAGGATTTACAGTTACATACAAACTCCCATTTGTTGAAGGATTAAAAGCAACTGACGGTGTTGCAGAAAGCAAAACAGATGGCGGAGTTCCAACCTTTGCAGTTACAGCGTTTGATGTAATACTGCCACAAGAACCTGCAGAAATTATAACCCTATATTTATAATTTGCCATTGTAGCCGTTAGATTATTTATAATTACAGTAGCTGAATTGGCACCAGCTATGTTAGAATACGTCGATCCACCATCAATACTAATCTGCCATTGATACACTAAGTCTGTTCCTGTTGCTGAAACCATAAATGTCGCAGTCGTTGTACACGATGTAATATCACTAGGCTGAGCAGTTATAGCAGGCCCTGCAGTTATATTTACAACAATTAAAGCTCTTGGTCCTTCACATGACCCCGTGGTTTGACTTACATAATATATTGTGATTCCAGCTGTAGTTGTCAAGGGTATAGGAGCTGTTGTTGATGAAACTCCTCCCGTTGCAACCGTATACCATTTAAGATTAACACCCGTTGCAGAAAGTTC